>NZ_JARJHW010000073.1:0-32504 GCF_040560175.1 Streptomyces panacea | reverse complement strand
AGCGCCGCCAGTGGTCCGAACGCGCGTTTCCAGGGCAGCATCGAGCGATCTCCTCGCGGCTCAAGGGGAATAGGCGATAGCTGTCAGCCCTGTGGCCCGGACCACATGATTGGCTGTGCTCATGCCAAGTTACGCACGAGTAGGAACAGGAAGGGAAGTTACGCGTCGGTAAAAATTGCGCGGATGCCGTCGCCGCGCCCCCGCACCGCCATCACCCCTCACCAGGCGGCTTGCGCCAGGTCATGATCTCGGTCGGCGGAAGACGCTCCGCGAAACGGCCGTCGGACGACGCCTCCCGCAGCAGCGCGCGCAGATCCCGCTCGAAGTCCGCCAGCCGGTCGCCGAACAGATGGGGCGCGGAGTCGGACCGGGAGAACACGTACGCCACGACGGAGTCCGCCGGACGCTCGACCACCGCCCCGGCCGGCACGACATGCCGTTCGAAGTTCTCGAACCCCGCCCGCGCCAGGACCAGGTCCTCCCGGTTCGGCGTGCCGGCGCGGAGCGTCCCCTGCCCCGCGCGCCGCACCGGACCCAGATACCGGCGCACCAGTTCGCGGATCCGCTCGTACGGAGGGGCGGGCCGCGGCAGCGGCGCCGTCGCGACAGCGGGATTCTTCAGGTCGCTGACATGAACGAACGCGCCTCCCGGCTCCAGCGTCTCCCGTACGGCGGCGGCGGTCCGGTCGCGGTCCGTCCAGTGGAACGACTGGGCGAACACCACGGCCCGGAACCGCCCCGGGCCGACGGGCAGATCCTCGGCGCGGGCGGCCAGCCAGCGCGCGTTGCCCACCCCACGGCGCCCGGCCTGCCGCGCGGCCTCCGCCAGCATGTCCTCGTCCGGGTCGACGCCGACCACTTCGGTGACGTACGGCGCCATGGCGAGCGCCACGGTGCCCGGCCCGCAGCCGACATCGAGCAGCCGTCCCCGCCCGTCCAGCCCGAGGGCGGCGGCCAGTGTTCCGGCGAAGCCGGGAGCGTACGGCAGCCGGCCCCGCTCGTAGTGGGCCGCGCTGCCCCGGAACAGGGTGCTGTCCCACTGCCATCCGTCAGGCATGTCGATTCCGCTCCGCTCGCTGGGTGGGTGGGTGGTCCGAGAACTCCGGTGTCACCGTGCCGGGCGCGCGCCGTGCCGGCCGTCGGTGCGGTGCGGTGCGGACGCGCGTACGGCCAGTGTGCCGGGGACGACCGCCCTCGGGCCGAACCTGGCACGGGCCCGGTCCGCCACCGCCTCGATCCGGCGCGCCCGGTCGTCCTCGGGGTCGAACGTGAGCTGGCGGGTGGCCCGTTCGACCGGGGCCAGCCCCTCGGCGCGCAGCGACAGGCCCCGGACCCGCGCCCGCTGGAGCCCGAGCGAGTCATGGATCCGGTAGGCGGTGGCGATGAGTGTGCCGGAGTGCGCGGTGGGTTCGCGCAGCGTGCGGGCGCGGGTGGTCGTGGACCGGTCGGCGTACCGCACCGTGAGCGTCAGGGAGCGGCACACCTGCCCCTCGACCCGCATCCGGCCCCCCAGCTCCTCGGTGATCGAGAGCAGCGCCGACCGGTGCAGGCTCTGGTCCAACTCGTCTCGGGAGAAGGCCCGTTCGGCGGCGAGCGAGCGGGCGGACGCGTTCGGGACGACCGTCGTACGGTCGATGCCGTGGGCCTTCTCGTACACCTCGCGCCCCATCCGCACCCCGGCGACCCGTTGCAGTGTCGACAGCGGGACGACCGCCGCCCTGCCGACGGTGCCCAGTCCGTACGAGCGGAGCGTACGGGCGGTCGCCGCGCCGATCCCCGGCAGCGCGGCGACCGGCAGCGGCCCCAGGAACTCCGCGACCGCCCGCGGCTCGTCCGGGACCGTCAGCGTGGTGCCCGGCGCCGCCTCGCGCGCGGCCATCCTGGCGAGCATCGGGGTCGCGGCGGCGCCGATCGCGCAGCCGGCCCCGACATGGGCGAGCGCCCGTACGCGCAGGACGGCGGCGATCTGGGTGGCGTCCTGCCCGAAGTACCGCTCGGCACCGCGCACATCGACGAGCGCGGAGTCCGGCGGCAGCGCCTGGACGACCGGGCTGAGGTCGTCGATCAGCCCGAGCAGGGCGGGCAGCGCGGCCTCGATCCCGGTCCCGGCCTCGTGGTGGAACCGTACGCAGAGGATCATCCGGCGCTCCCCGTCATCCCGCGCTCCCCGGACTGGCGTGCCAGAACTTCCTTCCGGTGGGCAGACCTTCGCCGGGCGGCTGGAGATCGGCCCAGGGGTTCATCGCGTAGCCCGTGGACATCTCGATGCGCCGGCCGTTGTCACCGGCGCCGGACCCGCCCTCGGGACCCGGACCCGGCGCCGGCGCGTCGAGCGCGGCGGCGACCGCCTCCAGGCCACCCTTCTCCCGCAGTTCGACCAGCTCCGCCAGATTCCAGGCCGCCGCGCCGACCACGCTCAGACTCCGCGCGCCGCGCCGCTGCACCACCCCGCGCACCAGCAGCAGCCAGGAGTGGAAGACGGTGTGCGCGCACGCCTCGTGGCTGTCGTCGAAGAAGGCGAGGTCGACCAGGCCCGTACCGTCGTCCAGCGTCGTGAAGATGACCCGCTTGCCGGAGCGGATCGGCGGGGTCTGGGTGGCCACCTTGGCGCCCGCGACCAGGACGGTCCTGCCGTGCGGCGCCTCCCGCAGCCGTTTCGCCGACAGCACGCCCAACTCCTCCAGGAACGGGTAGTGGTCCGCCATCAGATGGCGGGACGCGTCCATGCCGAGGACGCCCAGCTCGGCGCTGAGCCGCTCCGCGTCGCCCAGGTCGGGCAGGCCTGCGGGAGCCGTCCGCCGCCCTCCTTCCAGGGGGAGCTGGTCCCCGTGCCCGCCCGCGCGCCGCGTCGCCCCGTGCAGTTCCGACACATGCAGCAGCAGATCCCTTCTGTTGGCGCCGAATCCGTCCAACGCGCCCACCTGCGCCAGCCGTTCGGCGACCGGGCGGCCGGGCCTGGCGCGCTGCCAGAAGTCCAGCAGCGAGGAGTACGGCTGTCCGGCCTCGATCCGCGCGGTCTCCGCCTCGCTGATGCCGTGGACGTCGGAGAGCGCGAGCCGCACCCCCCAGGTACCGGACTCCGTACCGGACACCAGTTCGATTCGATGGACGGCCGCCGACCGGTTCACGTCCAACGGCAGCACCGGCACCCCGCGCCGCCGCGCGTCCGCCAGCAGCAGCCGCTTCGGGTACATGCCGGGGTCGTGCGTCAGCAGCCCGGCGAGGAACGCCGCCGGATGGTGCGCCTTGAGCCAGGCCGACTGGTACGTCGGTACGGCGAAGGCGACGGCGTGCGCCTTGCAGAAGCCGTACGACCCGAAGGCCTCGATGATCTCCCAGGCGCGGGCGGTGACTTCGGGGCCGTACCCCTTCTCCCCGGTCTCCTTCTCGAACCAGACCCGGATCCTGTCCCGCGACTCGGGATGGGAGAGCCCTCTGCGCACCAGGTCCGCCTCCTCCCGGCCGCAGCCGGTCATGATGTCGACCATCTTGATGATCTGCTCGTGGAAGACGACCACCCCGTAGGTCTCGCGCAGCGCCTCCTCCAGATCGTCGTGCGGATAGCGGACGGGCGCACGCCCGTGCCGGGCCTCGATGAAGGGCCGCACCATGTCGGCGGCGACCGGACCGGGCCGGAAGAGCGAGATGTCGACCACCAGGTCGTGGAAGGTGTCGGGCTGGAGCCTGCCGACCAGATCGCGCTGGCCCGGCGACTCGATCTGGAAGCAGCCGAGGGTCTCGGCGGAACGGATGAGGCGGTACGTCTCCGGGTCGCCCGCAGGCACCTGCGCCGGATCGTCGATGTCCAGCCTCTCGCCCGTGGCGCGCCCGATCTCGGCGACCGCGTGCGCCATCGCCGACTGCATCCGCACACCCAGCACGTCGAGCTTGAGCAGCCCCAGCTTCTCGACGTCCTCCTTGTCGAACTGGGACATGGGGAAGCTCTCGCCGCTGGTGGGCACGACCGGCGTACGGCGCAGCAGCGAGGCGTCGGAGAGCAGCACTCCGCAGGGGTGCATGGCGATTCCGCGCGGCAGCGCGTCCAGCGCCTCCACCAGGTCCCACAGCCGGCCGTGCTTCGTCCCCTTCTGCCGCGACTCCTCCGCCACCTCGCGCAGTTCGGGCAGTTCGTCCATGGCCGCGCGGGCGTCGCGCGCCCGGATGTGCGGGAAGGACTTGGCGATCCGGTCGATCTCGGCCGGGTCCATGGACAGGGCGGCGCCCACGTCCCGTACGGCGTGGCGGACCCGGTAGGTCTCCGGCATGGCGACGGCGGCGACCCGTTCGGGGCCGAAGCGGTCGAGGATCGCGCGGTAGACCTCCAGGCGCCGGGCGGACTCGACGTCGATGTCGATGTCCGGCAGTTCGAACCCGCTTTTCGGACCGGCGAGCCTGCGCTCGGAGAGGAAACGTTCCATCAGCAGTCCGTGCTCGACCGGATCGGCGTGCGCGATCCCCAGCAGATGGTTGACCAGCGAGCCGGCCCCGGAGCCGCGCGCCGCGACCCGGATGCCCATCCCCCGTACGTCGTCCACCACTTGGGCGACGGTGAGGAAGTAGGAGGGGTAGCCGAGCCGCTCGATCGTGCCCAGCTCGGCCTCCGCCCGGTCCCAGTACTCGCGGTTGCGGTCGTAGCCGCGCAGCACCATGGCCGCGGCCACCCGCGACCGGAGCACCCGTGCGGCGGTCCGCCGGTCGGCGCCGACCAGCCTCGGCTCGGGGAAGTGGACGGTGCCGATGCCGAGATCACCCCTGGGGTCGACCCGGCAGCTCTCGGCCGTCTCCCGCGTCATGGCCAGCAGCCGGTGCGCGGTGCCCTGTCCGAGCCCGGCCGACTCGGCCACCAGCTCCGCGGTACGGGCCATCGCCGCCGGATCCTTCAGCCAGCGCTCCCCGCTGTCCAGGCCCTTGCGCGGGTCGATGGGCACCAGCCTGCGGGCCGCGTCGAGGACATCGGCGACCGGGCCCTGTCCGGGGTCGGCGTACCGCACGGCGTTGCCGAGCACGGCCCGTACGCCCTGCTCGACGGCGAAGCCCAGGGTGCGGGCGGCGTGCCGCAGCGATCCCGGTCCGGTGCCCCGGCGCCCGTGGTGGACGACCTCCAGCCGCAGGGCGTCGCCGTAGATCTCCCGCCAGGCGGCGAGCAGCCGGGCGGCGTCGCCGGTCCGGCCGGCGGCCAGCGCCCGGCCGATGCCGGAGTCGGGGCCGAGGAGCACGATGACGCCCGCGCCGTGATTGTCCCGCCAGGGCAGCAGCGGGCCGCCGTCCCCCGCGGCGTGCGCGGTGGTGACGAGCCGGCACAGGTCGGCCCAGCCGGCGGCGCCGTCGCGGGCGAGGAAGACGGTACGGGGCGCGGACTCGTCGACGAAGGCACCGCCGCGCACCGGGGTACGCCGCCGTGCGGCGGGAGCCCGCCCCTGCCCGCGCGTCTGCTCGGCCGATGGCTCGGCCACCGCCAGTTCCACTCCGAACAGCGGTCTGATCCCCTCCCCCTGGCACGCCTCGGCGAAGCGGACGGCCCCTCCGAGGGTGTCGCGGTCGGTCAGTGCGAGGGCGTCCATGTCGCGTTCGGCCGCGCTTTCGGCGAGCCGCGCGGGGTGGGAGGCCCCGTACCGCAAGGAGAACCCCGAGACGGTATGGAGATGCGTGAACCCGGTCATCCGCACCTCCCGATCGATCCCGTTCCACCTCCCCCGCTCCCACCATAGAGAGTATCGAACGTTTGTGCGACATCATGGCCCGTCAGTCACTCAAACCCTCCCCACCTGCGAGAACGCCGGGCACACCGGAGCGAGAGGCCCGTAGCGGCACCCCGAACAGCGGAAAACCCGGCCCGCCGATGACGGCGGGCCGGGCTTCCTGGTTCCGTACGGTCAGCCGACCGTCGACCGGGCGTCAGCCGATCTCGGCACCGAACGCCGAGAGCGCCTCCGGCACCGGCTGGAAGAACGTCTCGCCGCCCGAGGAGCAGTCGCCGCTGCCGCCCGAGGTCAGACCCAGCGCGGTGTCACCGGCGAAGAGCGAGCCGCCGCTGTCGCCGGGCTCGGCGCAGACCGTGGTCTGGATGAGGCCCTCGACGACGTCGCCGCCTCCGTAGTCCACGGTGGCGTCGAGCGCGGTGACCTCACCGTCGTGCACCTGGGTGGTGGAGCCGCTGCGCGAGACCGCCTGGCCGACGGTCGCGTCGCCCGCCTGCGCGATGGCCTGCGTGCTGCCGTCGTACAGGTCGACCTCGCTCGGGTGCTCCGTGGAGCCGCTGTACTTGACGAGCGCGAAGTCGTCGCCCGGGAACTGCGAGTCGACCATGGAGCCGATCTCGGCGCCACCGGCGGAGTCGGACCACGAGCTGCCCGCCGTGCCGCAGTGGCCCGCGGTGATGAAGTGCGGCTCGCCGCCGACGACCACGTTGAAGCCGAGGGAGCAGCGGCCACCACCGGAGTGGATGGCCTCGCCACCGGCGATGAACTTCTTGAACTCCCCGGCGGTCTTCTTCAGTTCGGCCTTGGCGCCGAGCTTCTCCACGGCCTTGGTGAGCTTGCTCAGCGCGGCACCCTTGACCGTGCTGTCCGCCGTGACGACGACCTTGTTCGACACCGGGTCGACGGCCACGGCCGTGCCGGGAGTGCTCGCCTCGCCCGTGAGGGAGCCGCGGGCGTCCTTCAGCTCGGCCAGGGAGTGCGCCACGACCTTCGCCTTGGCGCCCGCCTCGCGCACGGTCTCGGCGGCCTTGCCGTCGACGACGTTGACGACCAGGGCCTTGGTCTTGCTGTCGTAGTACGAACCGGCCGTGTCGCCGCCGAGGTCGCCGACGAGGGTGGATGCGAGCTTTCCGGCCGCCGGCGCCGACAGTGTCTTCGCCGTCGTCACGGCGGTTTCCTCACTGGCGTTCGCAGTCTGGAAGGAAATCCCGGCCACTGCCATGGCGGCGACGGCACTGCCCGCGACTGCCATGCGCTTCCTGGAAATGCGACGGTGCTTCAACTGATACCTCCTGTGGGGGCCGCGTCATCGCATGTGGGGTGCGGTGACACGGAGGACGAGGCGCCCACTATTCCTAAACTCGCCAGTAGCACACAAGGTCGACTTCAGGACGTACACACGGCGGTTTCATTTCCTTCTCACCCCGGTCACGTGCGGTGGTCAGAGCCGAGCCGTTCCATTCGTAAACACTCGGTGCAATCACCGGGTCGGCGGTGGGTAAGGACTAGTCCTGTCTTGAAACCGACCCTCTGGTACGGGAGTTCGGCCCCCGGAAACGCGTCGAGTCCCCGCCCGGAGCTCACGGGCGGGGACTCGTCTCAGCGCTGCTCGGCCCGGCCCGTCAGGCCGGCCGGGTGGTGCTCGGGAGTGCTCAGGTGATGCTGACGCCGTACGCGTTCAGCGCCTCGACCACCGGCTGGAAGTACGTCGTACCGCCGGAGGAGCAGTTGCCACTGCCACCCGAGGTGAGGCCGATCGCGCGGCTGCCCGAGTAGAGCGGGCCGCCGCTGTCGCCGGGCTCGGCGCAGACGTTGGTACGGATCAGACCGGAGACGACGTCGCCGCCACCGTAGTTGACCGTGGCGTTGAGGCCCTGGACGCTACCGCTGTGGGTACCGGTCGTGGAGCCGCGACGGGTCACCGACATGCCCACCGTGGCGTTGGCCGCGCTGGTGATGTCGATGCTGCCGACGGTGCCGGGACGCGAGACCGAGGCGTTGGAGTAGCGCACGATGCCGTAGTCGTTGCCCGGGAAGCTGGAGCCTGCCGTCGGGCCGATGAGCGTGGTGCGCGCCGAGTTGGTGTACCAGCTCGGGTTGCCCTCGGTGCAGTGACCGGCGGTCAGGAAGTAGTCGGTGGTTCCGCTGCGTACGTTGAACCCGGCCGAGCAGCGACCGCTGGGCGAGTAGATCGCGTCGCCGCCGGAGAGGAGCTTGGAGAGCTTGCCGGGGGTCCGCTTGATCTGCACGGCGCCGGCGTTGGCACCCGCCTCGCGCTTGATCTCGGCGATCTCCGCCTTGCTGACGGTGGAGTCCGCCTCGACGACGAGGGCGTTCGTCGTCTTGTCGACGTACCAGGCGGTGCCCGCCACGTCGGCACCCAGGATGGCGTCGCTCGCCGCCGTGAGCTGGGTCGCACTGAAGGTCCCGGCCGTGTCGGCGCTCGCCGTGGGGACGGCGAGCGCTGCTGCGGCGACGAGACCAGTGGTGATGGCGAGCAGACGCGTGCGTCTCGCTATACCACTGCGGGGGGTGGTGCGCTTGATCCTCACGTGTGGTTCCTCCGAAGGAATCTGGGGCCTGATCGGGGTGGGTCCGGCCCGTGAGGCGCAGTCAGGGATACGTCCGCATTCCGGATGTGCCGTGCCCCTGACAAGCGCTGAGGGGAGTATTGGATGAGCCAACCGGCCGCGCAAGGGCACCTTTCGGCCACTCCTACCGGCCGGAATGCCACTGGTACGTCTTGAAATCGCCGCCACTGTCTCGTTCCGTCACTGCCCATATGGCGGGACGGCCCCGGCCCGCGCGGCGCGGGCCGGGGCCGTCCCGGGCTTGCGCGCACTCAGCGGACGACGACGTTCCGCTCCCCCGCCGGGACCTCGAACGGCAGCGTGTTCCCGGGCGGCGGGAAGGGACAGATGAAGTGCTCGGCGAAGGCGCAGGGCGGCAGCAGCACCCGGTTGAGATCGACACTCACCGTGCCGTCCGCGGCCGGCGGTGACGGCCGCAGAAAGCGGAAGCGATAACTGGTCAGCCCGCTGGTGCCGTCGGCGAAGACCGCCCAGAGGGACCCGTCGGGCTCGACGACCGCCCGGAGGGTGTGCTCCGAACCGCCCACGGAGAAGGCCAGTTCACCCGCGAGCCCGAGACCGCGCTCCCGCCCGTCGGCGTTCTCGACGCGCACGGTGCGGCTCTCGCCGTACGGACGGAAGTGCCCGGGCAGCACCCAGCGGTCGTCGTACGGCGTGGCCTCGACGGTCACGAACGCCCCGCGCGCCGGGGACCCCGGGTCGAAGTCCCGTACCGCCCAGAGCCCTTCGCGGCGCATGACCACCAGCCTGCGCCCGCCGTGCGCGACCCGGGACTCACCGATGGGGCCCCGGTCGGCGGCCAGGACGGCCTCACCGGTCAGCGGCCGGCCGCCAACCGTGAGCCCGTCGTCGGCGGTGGCGGTCAGCGTCACGTCGTCCCCACGCTCCCGCCACAGACCGGGCACGGCCGGAATTCGACCTTCCGGGTAGTCGGAGAGCCAGTGGGTGCCGGTCAGCGAGAGCGGTCCGTGCGGTGCGGAGACGGCGGCGATGCGGCGTTCGTGCCAGTTCTTCCAGTTCCGCGCGGGATCCAGGTCTGTGTCTGTGCTCATGCGGACGCAGCCTTCCACACGGGCTTCCACCCGCGCTCCCGCCCGGGGCGCGCCGACGGCCGGGGCTCAGCAGTCGCAACCGCAGTCGCAGCAATCGCAGTCGCAGTCGCAGTCCCGGCAGCAGCCCTCGCGCTTCTTGCGCGACCACGGGCCCTCGTACTCCTTGGCACAGCAGAGCCGGCAGGTGCAGCAGAGACCGATCGCCACCGCGCAGCCGGCCCAGAAGCCGCGCGGCCCCGGCCGCCGGGGCGGCTCGTGGGAGGGGTTGGGGCCGAGGTCGCGGGGGCCACGAGGGCCGCCGGGCCCACCGGGCGCGCCCGGATCCCCGCCGCCGTAGGGGTTGCCGCCGCCCGGATTCCCGCCCCCGTGGGGATTGTTCGAGCCGTAAGGACCGGACGAGCCGTACGGATTGCCGCCCTGCCCTCCGTACGGATTCCCGTCCTGGACGCTCACCTGCCCCTCGTGCGAGCAGGACGACGTCCCGAAGGCACGGTCGACGGAGGTACGCAGTTCGTGCGCCAGCAGCACGTGCGCCAGCTTGTCGTCGACGAACTCCGCGTCGCGCAGCGCCAGCCGGATGCCGTGCAGCGCGTCGTCCGCGAGCCGGCGCGCCTCGGCGAGCGAGGTGCCGGTCGCCGTGAGCGGGTTCCAGGCACCCGACGCGGCGTCAGCACCCTGGTCCTCCACGGCGTCCAGCAGATGCGCCAGCCGCCCGAAGAGCCGGCCCGCCTCGGCGAGCGGTGCCATGTTGTCCGGCCGGCCGGCGAGTACGGCGGTGTGCGCGAACGCGGCGGCCGTCGCGGTCTCGGTCGGCTCGGTGACGGTGAGCAGCGGGGTGCCCGGTCCGGCGAGTGCCTCGATGCCGGTCTGGCGGTCGACCGCGTCGACGAGCACCGCCGTGTCGAAGCCCAGCTCCGCCCCGGTACGTGCCCCCGCGCGGTCCCAGCCGCCGGCTATCCGGCGCGCGGCGACCGCCACCGGCCGCCGCTTCAACACCCCGTCCCCGTCGGCCACGTGGTCCCGTACCTTCGCCGAGGCGAGCACCAGCGACACGGCCGCCGCGAGGCGTGCTCCCTCGCCTTTCGCGACCGGAGCGGTTCGCATCCCGCGGAGTGGGCAGGGGCCTGCAGTACGGCGCCGTCCGGTGCCGCGCTCGGCCTGAGCCTCCGTCAGCACGGAGACGATCAGGCCGTCATAGTTGGTGACGATGCGGGAGAACTGTCCGTGGTCCGAGCGAAGTGCCAGGCACAGCCCGCACAGATGAGCCATCCACTCGGTCTTGAGTCCTTCCGAGAGTCGATGGCCGCATGGCCTCACAATTCCGAACACGACGGTCCCCCCGGTGTCGTTCGACGGTGCGCCAGGCATCGTACCGAGCCGCCCGGTTCACCCGTACGTCCCCACCGTCACCCGTCTGGCTGGACTTTCATATTTTCATTACGCCAGGGCCCGTACACAGGAAGAACCCTGACGAATCGCCATATCTTCTGCACCAGTACCGTCACGAATCCCCTGCGCGGCGACAATCCACTTGGCGCGCAATCCGCATCATGGACAACCATAGGGATGCGGAACCACAAGCGACCGCGGTGAAAGGAGGCGTCCATGGGATCGGTGCGCAAGGCGAGTGCCTGGCTGGGCCTCGTTGAGGACAACGACGAGCGTTACTACGACGACGAGTACTCCGAGGGTGCCGAGAACAACGACACCTGGAAGACCGATCCGCGGGTGCGGATCGCCGCCGAGGCGGCTCCGGAACAGGACCGCAGGATCGCCACCGTCTCGCCGGAGAGCTTCCGGGACGCGCGTGGCATCGGCGAGCTGTTCCGGGAGGGCGTCCCCGTCATCCTGAACCTCACCGCGATGGAGCCCGCCGACGCCAAGCGTGTCGTCGACTTCGCCGCCGGACTGATCTTCGGCCTCCGTGGCTCGATCGACCGTGTCGCCACCCGGGTGTTCCTGCTGACCCCCGCCGACACCGAGATCGTCAGCGGGGAGTCCCAGGCCCACGGGCGGGACGGCTTCTTCAACCAGAGCTGAGCGAGGCGCTCACCGGGTCACACGCCCGGTCACCGGAAGGCATCCAGACCGGTGAGTGCCTTGCCCAGCACCAACTGGTGCATCTCGACGGTGCCCTCGTAGGTGAGCACCGACTCCAGATTCGTCGCGTGCCGCATCACGGGATATTCGAGCGAGATCCCGTTGGCCCCGAGGATCGTGCGCGAGGTACGGCAGATCTCGATCGCCTCCCGCACATTGTTGAGCTTGCCGAAGCTGACCTGCTCGGGCAGCAGCTTCCCCGCGTCCAGCCGCCGGCCGAGATGGTGCGCGAGCAGGATTCCCTTGTGCAGTTCGAGGGCCATGTCGGCGAGCTTGGCCTGGGTGAGCTGGAAGCCGCCGATCGGCCTGCCGAACTGCTCGCGGGTCTTCGCGTAGTCCACGGCCGACTCGAAACTGGCGCGCGCCGCCCCCATCGAGCCCCAGACGATCCCGTAGCGGGCGTGGCTCAGACAGCTGAGGGGACCGCGCAGACCGGTGACGTCGGGGAGTACGGCGTCGGCGGGAAGCCGCACCTCGTCCATGACCAGCTCACTGGTGACCGAGGCGCGCAGCGACCACTTGTGCTTGATCTCGGGCGCCGAGAAGCCGGGGCTGCCGGCCGGGACGAGAAATCCACGAATACCGCCCCGCCCCTCGTCCGTCTGCGCCCAGACGACGGCGACTCCCGCGACCGAGCCGTTGGTGATCCACATCTTGCGGCCGGTGAGCACCCAGTCGGTGCCGTCGCGCTTGGCGTACGTGCGCATCCCGGACGGGTCGGAGCCGTGGTCCGGCTCGGTGAGACCGAAGCAGCCGATGATCTCGCCGGCCGCCATGCCGGGCAGCCACCGCCGCTTCTGCTCCTCGGAGCCGAACCGGTGGATCGCGTACATGGCGAGGGAGCCCTGCACGGAGACGAGTGAGCGGATCCCGGAGTCGGCGGCCTCCAGCTCCAGGCAGGCGAGCCCGTACTGGACGGAGCTGGCCCCCGCGCAGCCGTATCCCTGGAGCGACATGCCGAGCGCGCCGAGGGAGCCGAGTTCACGGCTCAGCTCGCGGATGCCGGGCAGCTCGCCGCGCTCGTACCACTCGGCGATGTGCGGCATGACCCGGTCGGTGGCCCAGGAGCGCACGGTGTCGCGGACGGCCAGGTCCTCGGGCTCCAGCAGGTCGTCGATGCCGAGGGGGTCGCGCGGGTCGAAGGGCGGACGTTTCGAGGCTGAGGGTGCGGACATAGGGGCTGCCTCCGGCGGCTCGCGGATGTCAGTAAAACTAGCAGCGCTAGTTACGCTCGGCGCCGACATTACGACGCAAGGCTGTCGCCCGTCCAGACCCGCCGCCGCGCGCGGGGCTCCGGCCCGCCGGGACGGCGGCCGGGACCGCCGGGCCGTCCACGCCGGCGCCGTCGCGTGGCGCCGGTATGCCCGCGCCCGCCGCCCCCGTCTCCGCGGCTTCCCCGCAGGGCGGCGCCCCGCAGTCCATCACCCGGGGCAGCCGCAGCGCCGCCACCGCGCCGAGCAGCAGCAGGGCCGCGCTGACCACGAGCGTCACATGCAGGCCGTGCACGAACGAGTGACGCGCCGCGGTACGCAGGGCCTCCCCCGCCGGACCACCCAGCTGGGCGGCCACCTGATACGCCTGGCCGAGCGAGTTGGCGGCGGCCGATCCCGCCGCCTCCGGCACCCCGTCGACCGCGCCCGACGACAGGCCGGGCGCGTAGGCCGCGTTCATGACGCTGCCGAGGAGCGCGATGCCCATGCCCGCGCCGAGTTGGTACGCCGTCTCGCCGACGGCCGCGGCGCCGCCCGCCTGCTCCGGTGGCGCCTCGCTGAGCATCGACTCGTACGATCCGAAGAGCGTGGACTGGAGGCCGAAGCCGAGCAGCACGAAAGCCGTGGTCAGCAGCACCGGCCGGTCGTGGTGGCCCATCATCACCAGCAGCAGTACGGCGCCCGCGGTGAGGACGAACCCGCAGGCGACCATCCGGCGCGGGCCGACGCGGCGCAGGGTGTACGAGCCGGTGGCGCCCGCCGCCATCGCGGCGAAGGTGAGCGGCAGCAGCCGCAGTCCGGTCTCCAGCGGGCTGAGTCCCAGCACCAGCTGGAGATACTGGACGGCGATCAGCTCCAGGCCGACCAGCGCGAGCATCGCGAGGACGATGCAGCCGACGGAGGTCGAGAAGGTCGGCCGGGCGAACATCGTCACGTCGATGAGCGGATGTTTCCGGCGTTTCTGCCGCCGTACGAAGAGGAAGAGCAGGGCCGCGCCGAGCAGCAGCGGTCCGAAGGTCTTGACGTCGAGCATCGAGGCGCCCGCGCCGAGACGTTTCACCCCGAGGACGGCGCCGAGCACCCCGACCGCCGCCATCAGCGCGCCGACCACGTCCCACGGGCCGTCGCAGCGGCCCTTCGACTCGGGCAGCAGGAAGCGGGCGACCGGCAGGATCAGCACCATCAGCGGCACGTTGATCAGGAAGACCGAGCCCCACCAGAAGTGCTCGACGAGGAATCCGCCGAGCACCGGGCCGGTCGCGGCGCCGACGGCGGCCACCGCCGTCCAGATGCCGATCGCCATGGCGCGCTCGCGCCGGTCGGGGAAGACGGTACGGAGGATGGAGAGCGTCGCGGGCATGATCATCGCGCCGCCGACGCCCAGCAGGGCACGGGCGGCGATCAGTACGCCGGGCGACCCGGCGAAGGCCGCGGCCACCGACGCCAGGCCGAAGATCCCGTAGCCGATGAGCAGGACCCGGCGCCGGCCGATCCGGTCACCGAGCGTGCCGAAGAGGATCAGCAGCGCGGCGCAGACCAGCGGGTAGGCGTCCACGATCCACAGCAGCTGGACACCGCTGGGCCGCAGGTCCTCGGAGACGGCGGGGACGGCGACGTGCAGCACGGTCGCGTCGAGCGCGACGAGCAGCAGACTGACGCAGAGGACGACCAGGACGGCCCAGCGGTTGACGCCGCCGCCGGGGGTACCGCCGCCGACGGTGGCGCGCAGGCGCGCTCCGGCCGTGGTGGTCCCGGACATCTACGTACCTCCCAATAAGGTCCCTCGCGCTCGGCGGACCAGCAGGGGACGGTGGTGGTCCCCCGGGGCGGCCCGGCATCGACGGGCGAGTGAGCGGACAGCGTACGCGAGTTCCCCTGCCCGGGACGTGGCCCATCTCACCTCGTCGGACGTCGAAGTGTCGCGTACGCCGACGGGCGGCGGACGGCCGGGGGTCACCCCGGCGCGGTCAAGCCTCGGTCAAGCGGTCGGAAAATTCCGCGCGACGCCACGGTGAACTAATTCTGTTGTGCACAAAGACACTTACCCGGGCCCCCGCCGCGAGCAATAGGGCAGAAGGTCACTTGAAATTGCGGAACGGCCTCGGATAAACAGCGATCCGAGACACACTCCACATCACATCGTCATCACAAAGAGACTGGAACGACCGAGTCGGCCGTTCACTCGCTGTAACGTCGATTGGGTGCGTACCGACATCTTCACCCGACTGGACCGGGAGCCGGAGCCGCCGAAGATAGAGATCCCGCGGATGAGCCGTACCCGCGTGACTCTCTTCGGCGGGACTTTGGCGTTCTATCTCGCCGTCGTCATCGCCGTTCTCGCCTCGTCCTGGCTGGTGACGCTGGACTGGAAGATCATGCTGTTCCGGCCGTACCAGCAGTGGCAGCAACTGCACGCGTTCCTGGACTACTTCGTGGTGCTCGGCCAGCGCGGCCCCACGGCCGTGATGATCGCCGCCTGGCTGGGCTGGCGGTCCTGGCGCCAGCACACACTGCGTCCGCTGCTGGTTCTCGGCGCGTCGCTGCTGCTGCTCAACGTGACCGTGGGGGCGGTGAAGCTGGGCCTCGGCCGGCTCGGCCCGCACTACGCGACACAGATCGGTTCGGCCGAACTCTTCGCGGGCGGCGACATATTCCCCTCGGGACACACCGCGAACGCCGTGGTGACCTGGGGAATCCTGGCCTATCTGGCCACCACGCCGCGGGCCAGGCGCTATCTGTCGATCGGGTCGGCGGTCGTCGCACTCGGCGTCGGCGCGACGACCGTCTATCTGGGCACGCACTGGCTGAGCGACGTGCTGCTCGGCTGGGTCGCCGGTCTGCTGATCCTGCTCGCGCTGCCGTGGTTCGAGCCGACGATCGCCCGTACCGAGGCCGCGGTCTTCGTGGTGCGTGAGCGGGTGCGCGCGCGGTGGCGTGAGCGGAGCGGGATCGCCGCCGAGCCGGCACCGGCCGGCGGGCCCTGGCCCGTGATAGTCCCTCAGCTCAGCGCGCAGGAGGACGAGGACGCCGGCCGTTCGACGGTCGGCGCGGCCCACTCGGGGCGCAACGCGACCGGCCGGAACACGACGACGCAGCTCACCCAGCCCCGGCCGCACACCACGGCGCGCTCGGAACGGACTCCGACCACCCCGGCGGGCAGCCGCCGGCCACCGCGTTCACGGCCGATGACCGGCGGCTGAGGCCCGGTCAGAACCCGGTCCCAGGAGCTGGTCGGGACAGCGGAAGACCCCGGCGCGTGCGCCGGGGTCTTCCGCTGGTGATGTCGACGGTGACGTCAACCCAGCCAGCAGCGGATGACGGTGCCGTTCTCGACCTCGAAGTTCAGCCGCCCCTGGAGGAACTCCATGGTGATGATGGCGCCGGGCGGCAGCGCCCTGACGGTGGTCCAGCCGCGCTCGCGCGCGATCCGCTCGGCCTCGGGGGCGGCCAGGCCCACATAGGAGTCGGGCACGTCGTCGGGCTGTGCCGGAGGTGTCGGTGTCGATGCCATACGGCTCAGCCTAGGGGGTGTCGTGTCGATCGGGCCCGGTCTGCGGCGGGAGCGGCGACGGCGGCGGACGGTGACGGAACGCTCGCGTGCGGCGGGAGTCCGGTCACCGTCCCTACGCACTTACGTACGACCGCGGTCACACTTGTGTCACAGGATCACGACACATGTTCGGTGACTCCCGCTTGTCTTCGGACCACTGTTCACATGTCGGCCGTAAGTAAGCGATAAGTAATTCGACAGACTCGAAGATCACCGTATTTTCCGGGCTTCGAATTCCCCCGTTCGACGGTCCACCGGTATTTGACACGCCGTACGGAATTCACCTCGCCCTCGCGCAATCATCGGCGGTACGACACCTTCCGGATGACGGCGGAAGCAGCGACTCCGGTGTTACGGAGCGTCCCCAAGCGCCCGTGAAAGGCGGTCCCGCGCCGTCCTCATGTGCTCCGTCAGCTCCGGTGGCTCGATCGCTTCGAAGTCGATGCCGAGGAGCATCACATGGACCACGATCACGTCGAGACCACCCGCCCCGGTGCGCAGCAGACAGCTGTGCTCGTCGACCGGCTCCAGCACACCGGCGGACGGTGACACCAGCTGCGCCGCCTCCGCCGCGGACGCGTGGAGCCTGATCACCGCGGCCTCGGCGTAGGCCCGGGTGGAGACGCCCTCGGAGACATAGGCGGCCAGATCGGCGGCGGGCGGTTCGCGGGGCGGGAAGCGTGGGCCGTGCGGGGGCCTGGGGGTGATGCGGTCGGCCCGGAACGTACGCCAGTCGGCGCGGTCCAGGTCCCAGGCGACCAGGTACCAGCGGCGCTCGGTGCACACGAGCCGGTGCGGCTCGACGGTGCGGCGGCCGGCGGCGCCGACATGGTCGAGGTAGTCGAAGCGCAGCCGCTCGGCGTCCCGGCAGAGGTTCGCCAGTTCGGTGAGGAGGCTCGCGTCGACGGTCGGGCCGCCCGGGCCGCGGAGCATGGGAACGGTGAACGCGTTGAGCGCGCCGACCCGGCGGCGCAGCCGGCCCGGCAGGACCTGTTCCAGCTTGGCGAGCGCGCGGACGGATGTCTCGCCGATGCCGTCGATGCCGTTGCCCGCCGCCGTACGCAGCCCGACGGCGATGGCGACGGCCTCCTCGTCGTCCAGCAGGAGCGGCGGCAGTTCGGCCCCGGCGCCGAGCCGGTAGCCGCCGCCGGTACCCGGGCTGGCGTTGACCGGATAGCCCAGTTCGCGCAGCCGGTCGACGTCGCGCCGTACGGTGCGCGGCGTCACCCCCAGGCGTCCGGCCAGATCGGGGCCGGACCATTCGCGGTGGGCCTGCAACAGGGAGAGCAGGCGGAGCAGTCGGGCCGAGGTCTCCAGCATGCGTCGATTCTGTCAGCGGTCGAGGACAGGGGGTGTCCGCATGGGTGGGCCGTCGGCGCCGTCAGTCCGCCGGATCCAGACGCACACGGAGGTCGTTGTCAGCCGAGTAGCAGGGGGCGGCCAGCCAGCCGTCCGCCCGGTACGCCGGGTAGACGTAGATGTTCTCGCGGTCCCACACGTCGTCGAGGATCCGGGAGAGCCGGACGGGTGCCGCGCCGTGCGCGGGCAGCAGCCACAGGTCCCACAACCGCCGCGCCGTCACGGGCGGTTCCGCCAGCGCCGCGTACGGCAGGGTGAAGGTGAAGGCGCCGCCCGCGCCGCCGGTCACGGGGACCCGGTGCCCGCGGGGCGCCGTACCTCCCTCGCTTCCCCCGTCGCCACGGCTCGTCCGCCGCCGCGCCTCGGCCGTCGCGCCGTCGCCCGCCTCGGCGCCGTACAGCACGCCCTCCACGGTCATGGCGCCGTCCGCGAGGTGGATCGCCCCGGGCTCCGCGTGGGGCGCGCGGACCCAGCAGCGCAGCGCGAGGCGGCCGTCGGCGGTCGGGTACGGGACACGGACGGTGACCGGTCCGGCGCCGGGGATCCGGTCGACGAGTGCGCGTACGTCCCGGGTGCCGGGGCGCACGGGCCGGCCGTCGCGGTCGCCCGGCTCCGCGGCATGGACGATGTCCCAGTGGCCCTCGGCGAGCGGGGCGGCCCGGTCCAGTACGGCGCGCGGTCCGGTCAGCGGCAGGCGTACCTCGTCCTCGGGCGTGACGCCGCCGCGCCTGCGCAGCACCAGTCCGGTGCCGGGGGCTCCGGCGGCTCCGGCCAGCTCGAAGGTGACGGTGCCCGCCGCGTCGGCGGTGCAGTGCGCGGTGGGAGCGCTCACCCGGTCCTCCCCTTGCGGACCACGGCCGCGGCCAGTTCGCGTACGGTCCGCGTCCCGCCCACGAGGAGGCCACGGCCGCGCCGTACGGTGCCGAGCACGGCCTCTCGCGGGCCCGCGTTCCGGCGCCGGGCGACCAGGGCGGCGTACAGCGCCTCGTGGCGCTCGGCGATCCGCGCCGGGTCGAACCGGGCGGACGACTCGACGGCCGCCAGGCCCGTACGGCGCCGCAGTTCGTCGTCCTGGATCAGCGTGAGAATCCCGTCGGCGATCGCGTCCACGTCCCCGACCGGCACCAGCCGGCCGTCGACCCCGTCCTCGATGATCTCGCCGGGCCCGTGCGGGCAGTCGGTGGAGACGACGGGCACGCCGCAGCGCATCGCCTCGACGATGGTCATGCCGAAGGATTCGTGGCTCGATGTCACGGCGGCGATCGAACCCTTGACCCACTCGGGCTCCAGCGGGTTCACCGTGCCCATCAGATGGACGTGGTTGTGGAGCCCGCGCTCCTCGATCAGGGCGCGCAGCGCGTCGCGTTCGTCGCCGGTCGCGTCCCCCGCGCCGTAGATCCTCAGCCGCCAGTCGGGCCTGGCGGCCACCACCTCGGCGAAGGCCCTGATCAGCAGGTCGTACCGCTTGACCGAGGTGAGCCTGCCCGCCGCCACGACCCACCTCCCGGTGGAGTCCGCGGGGGCCACGGCCGGCGCGGGCACGCTGCCCGGCACCGCGTCGATCCGTACGCCGGGCAGGCGCAGCCTGGATCGGTAGGCGCGCGCGTCGGCCTCGGTGACGGTGGTGACGGCGTCGAGCAGCACGTACCGGTGGGCGATCTCGCGGCGCAGCCGGTGACTGTGACTGTCCAGCGTGAGGTGCTCCTGGCCGACCCGGACCGGGCCGCGCCCGGTCTGCCGGGCGATGTGGCAGTTGAGCCCCGGCCGGGTGCCGACGACGACGTCGGCCGTCAGCGACCGCAGGTGCTCGGCGATGCGGGTGTCGGTGAGGCGGCTGTACTGCCGGTACCGCCCGTCGCCGCGTGCGAAGACGGTGGCCGGCCGGCCGATGTCGGGGTGACCGCCGTCGTAACCGGGGCTTTTCCGGCGCAGATCGACGAGATGGCGCAGCAGGACGCCTTCGGGCGCGCCCAGTGTCGGCTCGTCGCGGTGCCGGAAGACCGAGACGATCTCGACGTCGTGCCGCTCGGCGAGGGCCCGCGCGAGATTGAACGTGGTGCGGATCGTGCCGCCGACGCCGAAGGCGTTGTGGAGCAGAAAAGAGATGTGCATGGGCTGCGGTGTCTCCCTGGTCAACCTGGCGCGACTGTAGGCCGGGGACCGGCCCGTCCCGCCGCACGCGTGAGCGGCGCCCGGCACCGCCGGCCGGCGCGACGCCGCCGCCGCACCTTCGCGCGGCAGGGCAGCGGCCCCGGGCCGACCGGGCGGGGGCGCCGGGAAGCTTCACCCGTACGGGGCGAGGGCGTGTCCGCGAAGTGGCGCCGCCCGCCCGCGCGGCTGACGACGCGGCGGCGGCCGAGGTCACCCCGGCGTCGCGGGCCCCGATGATCCGCCGGACAGGACCGGGGCGTCGCGCCGGCGGTCGCCGGTTCGGCGAAAGGCCCCTCCGGGGCCGGTGGTTCGATTCGTCCGGCTTCGCGCGTGACCCCGGCGACAGCTCGCCCGTTGTCTCATTACGAGCCGGGAACAGCCCGGCCCACGCACCGAGTTCGAGGAGCCACCCGTGCCGCGCATGCTCGACGTCAGCGAAGACGTACGCGCCGAGATCGGCGACGAAGAAGCCGATCGCCTGCTCGTCGGCGAGAACTCCCCGGGCAGCTACGACTGCACCTCCTGCCGTACCCCGGGCGACTCCGAAACTGAGCGCACCAGCACGGTGCTGTTCATCGGCGAGGAGACCGCCGTCCTGGCCTTCGCCCACGCCACCTGCATCCCCTCCCAGGTCGTCAAGGTGGCCGAGGACCAGCTCCAGGGCGCCGTCCGCAGCATCACCGGCGCGGACCCGCAGGCGACGGGCACCGGCGGCGAACAGGCCGTCCTCGGTGTCACCAGCGGTCTGGTCCTGATCGACAACCAGCTGCACCCCGCCCTGGTCGTCGAACCGACCGGCCCCATCGCCCGGCCCGGTTCGGCCGGCGACGAGGACGAGTTCCTGCCGCTCCTCGCGGAGCAGGGCTTCCAGCCGGTCGGCGATCTGACCCGGCCGCCGGGCACGCTGGCCGGCTGGTCGGTGCTGCTCGCCATGGGCCAGCTGCACGCGGTCCTCCAGCCCGGTACGGGCGGTGGCACCCCGGTCGCCTGGTGGCAGGCCCACCAGCCGCTCCAGGTCACCAGCGACTGGCGGGCCGCCGCCAACAAGTCGCGGACGGTCCTGGTCTTCGCCGCACCGGTCGGCTGCATCGGCCAGCAGCCGCGTGAGGACCTGCTGCGCGACGCGCTGGACAAGGCCGCGGCCGACGGGCGTCTGGTGGCCGCGGCGATGCCGCTGGCCGGCACGTGACGGACGAGGGGCAAGCCTCTCCGGAGGAGCGGGACCGCGTCGGGGACCCGGTCCGTAACCCCGCCGGCTCGCCCTCCCACCCCTCGCGACCAGCATTTTCGCCGGTCAGGCCGCATCCGACGGACGACGGGGTCGTTGGCACCTACGTGCACTCATACGACCGTTCACGTCAGCAGTACCAGCCCCAGGTCCCCGCCATGCGCCCGGCCCAGGACCCCCCGGCCGGTTACTCGTCCGGATACTCGGCCACGCCGATCTACGACGCGCTGTACTCCGAGTACCTGCGGTCGTTCAGGACTCTGCCGGGCGACCGGAGCGGTGAGGAGGCGCTTGGCTTCACCGCGTTCGGTACGGGGATGCAGGGCTCCTCCTCGGGCCAGCAGTTCACGAGCACGTGGCAGAGCGGCCGGCAGTATTCGGGCGGCCGTCCGCAGATGGCCCTGCCACCGGCGCCGCGCCGGGGCCTCTGACCCCGCCGGGGGCCGTACGCCCTCAGCCGTACGAGCCCGTACGTGAGAAGCCGGTGGGCCGGCGCGGATGTCGTCCGCGCCGGCCCACCGGCTTCTCACATCACGTCACGTCACTACCGGTCGGAGACCGTCCGTCACTTCTTGCGGCCGCGCTTCTCCCGCACCCGCACCGAGATGTGGATCGGCGTGCCGTCGAAGCCGAACTCCTCGCGGAGCCTGCGCTCCACGAAGCGCCGGTAGCCCGCCTCGATGAAGCCGGACGCGAAGAGCACGAAGCGCGGCGGCCGGGTGCCCGCCTGCGTACCGAACAGGATGCGCGGCTGCTTGCCGCCGCGGATCGGGTGCGGGTGGCCGGCGACGAGCTCGCCGAGGAAGGCGTTGAGCCTGCCGGTCGGCACGCGCGTCTCCCAGCCCGCGAGCGCCGTCTCGATCGCCGGGACCAGGCGCTCCATGTGGCGTCCGGTGCGCGCCGACACGTTGACGCGGGGCGCCCACGCGATCTGCGCCAGCTCGGTCTCGATCTCGCGCTCCAGGTAGTAGCGGCGCTCCTCGTCGAGGGTGTCCCACTTGTTGAAGGCGACGACGAGGGCGCGGCCCGCCTCGACGGCCATCGTGATGATGCGCTGGTCCTGGACGCTGATGGACTCGCTGGTGTCGATCAGGACGACGGCGACCTCGGCCTTCTCCACGGCGGCGGCCGTACGCAGCGAGGCGTAGTAGTCGGCGCCCTCCTGGAGGTGGACGCGGCGCCGGATGCCCGCCGTGTCGACGAACTTCCAGACCGTGCCGCCGAGTTCGATCAGCTCGTCGACCGGGTCACGGGTGGTGCCCGCGACCTCGTTGACGACGACCCGGTCCTCGCCCGCGACCCTGTTCAGCAGGGAGGACTTGCCGACGTTCGGGCGGCCGATCAACGCGATCCGGCGCGGGCCGCCGATGGTGGTGCCGAAGGTCTGCTCGGGGGCCTCGGGCAGCGCCTCCAGGACGGCGTCGAGCATGTCGCCCGTACCGCGTCCGTGCAGCGAGGACACCGGGTACGGCTGGCCGAGCCCGAGCGACCACAGCGCGGTCGCGTCGGCTTCGCCGCTCTGGCCGTCGACCTTGTTGGCACAGAGCACGACGGGCTTGCCCGCGCGGCGCAGCAGCTTGACGACGGCCTCGTCGGTGTCGGTGGCGCCGACCGTGGAGTCCACGACGAAGACCACCGCGTCGGCGGTCTCGATCGCGTACTCGGCCTGGGCGGCGACGGCCGCGTCGAGTCCGAGTACGTCCTGCTCCCAGCCGCCGGTGTCGACGAGCTTGAAGCGGCGCCCGGCCCACTCGGCCTCGTAGGTGACGCGGTCTCGCGTGACGCCCGGCTTGTCCTGGACGACGGCCTCACGGCGGCCGATGATGCGGTTCACCAAGGTCGACTTGCCGACATTGGGGCGGCCGACGACGGCGAGGACGGGCAGCGGGCCGTGGCCGGCCTCGCCGATCGCGCCCTCGATCTCCTCGGGGTCGAAGCCTTCGTTGGCGGCGAGCTCCATGAACTCCGAGTACTCGGCGTCGCCAAGCTCTCCGTGCTCGTCGCCGGAGTCAATGTGGTCGTTCATGAAGTCCGTACCTCGTTCATCGTGATCGGTGCGCCGCGACTGCGCGGTGCACTACTCAAGTCCTGCCCGGCGCCCGGTGAGGCGTCTGGCGTTGCCCAGATGGGCGGTCAGCCGCTTCTGGATCCGCAGCGTGGCGTCGTCCATCGCCTGCCGCGTGCGCCGGCCGCTGCCGTCGCCCGCGTCGAAGGCGTCCCCGAAGACGACGTCGATACGGCTGCGCAGCGGTGGCAGCGCGCCTATCAGCCGCCCGCGCCGCTCCGTGCTCCCCAGCACCGCCACCGGGACGATCGGCGCTCCGGTGCGTACGGCGAAGTACGCGAGCCCGGTTCGCAGGGAGGCGAAGTCGCCCTCTCCCCTGCTGCCCTCGGGGAAGATCCCCAGGACCCCACCGCCCCTGAGCACCCCGAGCGCGTCGGTGACGGCCGCGCGGTCGGTGGTCGTACGGTCCACCTTCAGCTGTCCGATGGACAGCAGGAACGGGTCGAGCGGACCGATGAAAGCTTCTTTCTTGATCAGGAAGTGCACGGGCCTGGGCGCGGTGCCCATGAGCATCGGCCCGTCGATGTTGTGCGAGTGGTTGACGGCCAGGATCACCGGGCCGGCCGCGGGAACCCGCCAGCTGCCGAGCACCCGTGGCTTCCACAGGCCGTACATCAGTCCGATGCCGATGCCGCGGCCGACCGCCGCGCCCTTCGGGGAGGGTGAACGGGTCGGTGCGCCCTTCCGGGAGGGTCCGGTCACCGGGCCGCCCGCTTCTCCTCGACAAGGGTGACGACGCACTCGATGACCTGCTGGAGCGTGAGGTCGGTGGTGTCCACCTCGACGGCGTCGGCCGCCTTGGCCAGCGGGGACGTCTTACGGCTGGAGTCGATCGCGTCCCGCTTGATCAAGGCTTCCTTGGTGGCGGCGAGGTCCGTGGACTCCTTGCCCTTGAGTTCGCCGCTGCGGCGGGCGGCGCGCGCCTCGGGCGAGGCGGTGAGGAAGACCTTCAGGTCGGCGTCGGGCAGCACGGTGGTGCCGATGTCACGGCCTTCGACGACGATGCCGTTCGCGGCGCCGGCGGCGATGGAGCGCTGGAGCTCGGTGATGACGGTCCGCACCTCGGGGACGGCGCTGACCGCGCTGACCTTGGCCGTGACGTCCTGGGTGCGGATGGGCCCCGAGGCGTCCGCGCCGTCGACGGTGATCGTCGGGTTCGATGCGTCGGTGCCGGACACGATGACCGGCTTGCCGGCGGCCGTGGCGACGGCCGAGGAGTCCTGGACGTCGATGCCGTTGCTGATCATCCACCAGGTGATCGCCCGGTACTGCGCGCCCGTGTCCAGGTAGCTCAGTCCGAGCTGGGTGGCCACGGACCGGGACGTGCTCGACTTGCCGGTGCCGGCCGGCCCGTCGATGGCGACGATCACGGCGGCCGGGGCGGTCCTGGCGTCGGTTGCAGCGGTTTCCACGGGTGCGGACACCTTCCTGGTTCACGGGGCGGGGAGTCGTACGCGAAGTGGTTCGCGGATCAGTCTCGGGACGTTCGGGGGGTCGTTTCCGGACGCCCAGACGTCAGTACGCCCCCGCACAAGGTTACCGAGTGCTGGGGCCGTCCCTCACACCCCCGTGAAAGCCCGCCCGCGCACCGGCCGGGGAGCGCTGTCCCGCCCCCGTGTCAGCGGCGGATCGACCAGCCGCGCCCGCGCAGTGCCGCGCTCAGGACGGGGGCCGCCGCGGGCTCCACCATCAGCTGCACCAGACCCGCCTCCTGACCGGTCGCGTGCTCGATCCGGACGTCCTCGATGTTGACCCCGGCGCTCCCGGCGTCCGCGAAGATCCGGGCCAGCTCGCCCGGCCGGTCGCTGATCAGGACGGCCACCGTCTCGTACGACGCGGGGCCCGCGCCGTGCTTGCCCGGTACCCGGACACGGCCCGCGTTGCCGCGCCGCAGGACGTCCTCGATGCCCTCGGTGCCGTCGCGCCGCTTGGCCTCGTCGGCGGACTGGAGCGCCCGCAGCGCCTCGACGGTCTCGTCCAGGTCGGCGGCGACGCCCGCGAGCACGTCGGCGACCGGCCCCGGGTTCGCGGTGAGGATCTCGACCCACATACGGGGGTCCGAGGCGGCGATGCGGGTGACGTCGCGGATGCCCTGGCCGCAGAGCCGTACGGCCGCCTCGTCGGCGTCCTCCAGGCGTGCGGCGACCATCGAGGAGATCAGCTGGGGGGTGTGGGAGACGAGGGCGACGGCCCGGTCGTGGGCGTCCGCGTCCATGACCACCGGCACCGCGCGGCAGAGGGCCACCAGTTCGAGGGCGAGGTTCAGCACCTCGGTGTCGGTGCCGGGCGTGGGCGTCAGCACCCAGGGGCGGCCCTCGAAGAGGTCTGCGGTCGCGGCGAGCGGGCCGGAGCTCTCCTTGCCGGCCATCGGGTGCGTACCGATGTACGCGCCCAGGTCGAGGCCCAGCGCCTCCAGCTCGCGCCGTGGCCCGCCCTTGACGCTGGCGACGTCCAGGTAGCCGCGGGCGCTGCCGGCCCGCATCGCGGCGGCGAGCGTGGTGGCGGTGTGCGCGGGCGGTACGGCGACGATCGCGAGGTCGACGGGTCCGGCCGGCGGCTCCTCGGTACCGGCGCCGAGCGCCGCGGCCGTCCGCGCCCTGGCCGGGTCGTGGTCCACGAGGTGGACGGCGACGCCACGTCCCGCGAGGGTCAGGGCGGCCGAGGTGCCGATCAGGCCGGTACCGATGACGAGGGCGGTTCTCACTGGGCGATGTCCTTGCGGAGGGCTGCCGCGGCGCCGAGGTAGACGTGCGCGATCTCGGATCGGGGGAGGTCGGACTCGATGTGGGCGAGGATGCGGACCACGCGCGGCATGGCGCCGTCGATGTCCAGCTCCTGCGCGCAGATCAGCGGGACGTCCACGATGCCGATCCCGCGCGCGGCGGCGGCCGGGAAGTCGCTGTGCAGGTCGGGGGTGGCCGTGAACCAGATGCTGATCAGGTCGTCCGTCCCGAGGCTGTTGCGCTCCAGGATGGCGGAGAGCAGCAGGGCGACCTGTTCGTCCATGTGCCCCGGCTCGTCCCGCTCCAGCTGGACGGCCCCTCGGACAGCTCGTACCGGCACGTCGTGCTCCTCGTCCCGCTCAGTGATCGTGTGCTCCGTCCAGGTTAGACAGATGGGCGGCGGTACGGTCGGGGCGACCGTTGCGCGAGACGGCGGGCGGGTGTCCGGTACGCGCCCTCCCGTACTCTCCGTGCGTATGGGACCCGAGGAGCTCGTACGCGACCACACCGTCTACGCGTGCGTCATGGGCTCCCGCGCCTTCGGTCTGGCGACCGAGGGCAGTGACACCGACCGCCGGGGTGTGTTCCAGGCTCCGACGCCGCTCTACTGGCGCTTCGAGAAACCCCCGACGCATGTCGACGGGCCGGCCGACGAGCAGTTCTCCTGGGAGCTGGAGCGGTTCTGTCTGCTCGCGCTGCGCAGCAATCCCAACGTGCTCGAATGTCTGCACTCGCCGCTGGTCGAGTACGTGGACGACACGGGCCGCGAACTCCTCGCCCTGCGCGAGGCGTTCCTCTCCCGGCAGGCCCACGAGACCTTCGTCCGCTACGCGATCGGCCAGCGCAGGAAGCTGGCGGCGGACGTGCGGCAGCACGGCGTGCCGCGCTGGAAGCACGCCATGCATCTGCTGCGGCTGCTGGGCTGCTGCGGTGACCTGTTGCGTACGGGGCGGCTGGTCATCGACGCCGGTGAGCGGCGCGAGCCCCTGCTGGAGGTCAAGCGCGGCGAGGTCCCGTGGGCCGAGGTGGAGCGGCGGATGAACCGTCTCGGCGAGGAGGCGGACGCCGCGCTCGCCGGCACCGCGCTGCCCGCCGAGCCCGACCGCGCGCGCGTCGAGGACTTCGTGATCCGCGCGCGGCGGGCGTCGGCCCTGCGGGCGTCGGCGGTGCGGGGCTCAGCTCTGCGGGGGTCGGCTCTCCAGGCGGGTGCGGACGACGAGGTCGTGGAGCGCCTCGTACCCGGCAGGGGAGTCGGGTAGCCGGGTCTCGGCCCTGGCCTCCGCCAGGACCTCGTGGAGCGCGTCGACGTCGCTCTGCAGCCGGGTCGGGGCGAGGCCCGTCGCCGCGCCGTGTTCGGCCTCCGCCTTCGCCTCGATCAGCTCGGGCAGATAGTCCGGCGCGCTCACCTCGGTGAGCAGCGTGGGCAGATGGGCCTGCACCTCGCCGGTGCGCATCAGGTGGACGCCGGTGAGCAGCGCCCTGAACGTGTAGAGCAGCGGCTTGAGTTCGCCGGTCTTCTCGAAGAGGCGCCACTGGGTGGCGGCGAATCCCCGGTAGTGGTGGGCGTGGTGGCCGGTGAGCACGCCGGGTGCGAGTGAGAGCAGCTCACGGTGCGCATCCGTCGAGTGCGCTATCAGCGGCGAGTACAGCTGTTCCAGTACGTAGCCGTTGCGCCGCATCATCATGCGGACGAACTTGCGCAGGTCATGGCTGACCAGGTCCATCTCCACACCGTCGTGGTCCCACATCCGCGACCGGGTCTCGTCCGGCTCGTGCAGTCCGATGAGTTCGGCCACCGGCAGCAGGTGGGCGCCGCGCAGGTCGACGTCCGAGTCGGTGGAGGGGAATCCGTAGAGGTGGGCGCCGGAGACGGTGGCGAACAGCAGCGGGCCCGACTCCTCGGCGAGGACCGGGCCGAGGTCGGTCATGGGCAGCCCGGCCCGCTCCAGGCGCCGGGCGCGGTCGGCCGGGGATTCGTCGAGGGAGCCGGCGGAGTGGCCGAAGGGGCCGCCGTCCGCCGCGTGTTCGTCATCCATACGCATGGATCAAGCGTCCCAGAGTGCCCCGAGTTCCAGCAGCTCCTCGCGGTACTCGATCCGGTCCGCCCACTCCTTCGGCCAGGCACCCGCCCCGAGGTGCGCTCCCGCGAACGCGCCCGTCAGGCAGGCGATCGAGTCCGAGTCACCCTTGGTGCAGGCGGCCCGGCGCAGCGCCGTGACCGGCTCGTCGGGGAAGATCAGGAAGCAGAGCAGCCCGGTGGCGAACGCCTCCTCGGCGATCCAGCCGTCGCCGGTCGCCAGGCACGGGTCGGTCTCGGGTGACGGTGCGCGCAGGGCCTGCTGGAGCCGTTCGAGCACGGCCAGGCACTCGTCCCAGCCCCGCTCGACGAAGTGCTCGGGGGTCGGGTCCTGGCTGTGGGTCCACAGATCACCGAGCCAGCCGTGGTGGTAGCGGGACCGGTTCTCGTACGCGTACGAGCGCAGCAGCCCGACCAGGCCCAGCGGCTCGGTCCCCCGCGCCAGCAGGTGCACCGCGTGCGCCGTGAGGTCGGACGCGGCCAGGGCTGTCGGGTGGCCGTGGGTGAGGCCGGACTGCAACTGCGCGGCGCCCGAGCGCTGTTCGGCGCTGAGGCCGGGGGCGAGCCCGATGGGCGCGACCCGCATGTTGGCGCCGCAGCCCTTGGAGTCGATGCGGCTCGCCCGCTGCCAGGGCCGGTCGCTGTCGAGGAGCTGACAGGCCGTCATGCAGGTGTTGCCGGGGGCCCGGTTGTTCTGCGGGTCGTGGAACCAGTTCACGAACTCCTCGCGCACCGGCCGGGTGAGGCGCAGCGGTCCGATCGGGCCCCGCTCCATGGCGGTGCGCAGACCGCGGCCGAGCGCGAGTGTCATCTGTGTGTCGTCGCTGACGATCGCGGGCCTCGCCAGCGGCAGTTCCCGCCAGGGGCCGAACTTGGCGAGGATCGACGGCACGTCGTTGAACTCGGTGGGAAAGCCGAGGGCGTCGCCGAGCGCGAGCCCGGTCATGGCACCGGTGGCGGCTCTCTTGGACGCGGTGGCCGAGGAGGTCATGGGGTGGTCCGTCCTTCCGGTCGAAGCAGCGGCGGGTGGAGTGCGGTGGCGGTGCCCGCGCGGTAGAGGGCGGCCGGTTTGCCCCGGCCGCCGGTGCGGCGTGGCGGTCCCTCCACCGGTTCGACGAAGCCGGGTGAGGTGAGCACCTTGCGGCGGAAGTTGGGCCGGTCCAGCTCGACGCCCCAGACCGTCTCGTACACCTGCTGAAGTTCGCCGAGGGTGAATCGGGGCGGGCAGAACGCCGTGGCGAGGCAGGTGTATTCGAGCTTGGCCCCGATCCGGCGCCGGCCGTCGGCCAGGATCCGGCCGTGGTCGAAGGCGAGCGGGCCGGGTTCGCCGTCGTCGTACCGGGTCCAGCGGGCCTGGGCGGCGTCGCCACCGCCGCGCGGTTCGGGGAGGTCGGGCACGAGCGCGGTGTACGCGACGGAGACGACGCGCATCCGGGGGTCCCGGTCCGGGTCGCTGTACGTGCGCAGTTGCTCGGGGCGCAGTCCGGCGACGGTGTCCGGCGACAGGCCGGTCTCCTCGGCGAGTTCACGCCGCGCCGCCTGCCCGGCGGACTCACGGGGCCGTACAAAGCCGCCGGGCAGCGCCCAGTGGCCCAGGTACGGCTCCTCGCCGCGTTCGACGAGCAGGACGTGCAGGCTGCCCTCGCGGACCGTGAAGACGGCGAGATCGACGGTGACGGCGAACGGCACGAAGTCGGCGGGGTCGTAGTTCTCGGGCACGCGGGGCTGTGGGGGCGGCTGTTGGGGGGTCATCTGTTCTCCGGCAGGGGTGCGGTGAAGTACCAACCCTGCTCCAGCAGGGCGTCCACCGCGGCGACCGCGTCGGCGAGTCGCTTCTCGCGCGGTCCTTCGAGCGCGACGAACGTCCGCCCCGTGCGGGTCAGTTCGTCCCTGAAGCGGCCGGTCATCCAGGGCCGCAGTTCCTCGCCGTCGCGCAGCCCGTCGTCCTCGAAGGCGACGCCTTCGTGGCCGGTGAGCAGCCACAGATGGTGCGGCACGCGGTCGGCGAACTCCTCGACGAGCGGGTTGCGTCCGCCCACGTACCGCTCGTGCCAGACGGTGGTGGCGAAGGAGTCGGTGTCGCAGAAGAGGACGGGTGAGCCGGCGCGGGCCGCCGCCTCCTCCCACTCGTTCTGCCGCTCGGCGATCAACGGGAAGTCCTCGGTGGCGAGTTCGACGTCCTCCCACCGCGCGCCGGGCCACCGGGCGCGCAGCGCGGCGAGCTTGCGTTCGCTGAACTCCCGTCCGTACTCGCCGACGCAGAGGGTACGGGCCCATACGCCGCCGCGCGCCCGGTAGTGCTCGGTGAGGGCCCGCGCCAGGGTCGTGGTGCCGGTGGACTCGGCGCCGAGCACCACGACGCGGCGGGTGAGCGCGGCCCTGACGGGCGGGGCGAGGAAGCCCCAGCAGCCGACGGGGTCCTCGCGGACGGCCGTCCCCGACACCGGGTGGCGCGTGCGGTCCGGGTCCACGACGACGGACTCGGCGCCGAAGCGGCGGGCGAGTTCGTCCCCGTACGACTCCGAGGTGAACACGGCGTCCACGGGCTCGGGGACGGCCGCGCGGAAGACCGCCATGTGCGCGTCCCAGACGGCGGGGTCACGCAGATCCATGCGGGTGTCGTCGACGGCGCCGATGACCCGGACGTCCGGGTGGACCTCGCGCATCCAGGCGACGCGGTCGGCGAGCGGCACCGACTCGACGGAGGCGGCGCAGACGAGGACCGTGAGCCGCTCGCAGCGCTCCCTCGCGGTCCGTACGAGGTGGTGGTGGCCCGTGTGCGGAGGGTAGAACTTGCCGAGGACCAGGCCGTGTTGGTGTCTCGCGCTCATGCCGCGACCTTCAGCGGACCGGCCGGACGCCGGTCCATGTCACGCGACCAGTTGCGCAGTCCGATGACGCACAGGGTCAGGAATCCGGCGTACAGGACCGACGTCAGGTAGAGGTCCTTGTGCGCGTAGAGCGGGATGTAGACGACGTCGGCCGCGATCCACAGCCACCACGACTCCAGACGCTTCCGGCACTGCCCGTACGTCGCCATCAGCGACAGGGCGGTGGTGACGGCGTCCCAGAACGGCACCGTCGAAGACGTCCGGTGGTCCAGGAGCAGTGTCAGCCCGAGAGTTCCCACCGCCCCCGCCGCGAGCAGCCAGCCCCACTCGGTGCGCGAGGTGCGCCGCACCGGGAGGTACGCGGAGCCTGGTCCACCCCCGTGGGTCCAGGTCCACCAGCCGTACACGGCGAGGGCGATGAAGACGACCTGCAACCCGGCGTCGGCGTACAGGCCGGCCTGGGTGAACAGCAGGACGAAGAACAGGTTGTTGGCGATGCCGATCGGCCAGTTGGCGAGGTGCTGACGGGCGACGAGCCAGACGCAGAGCGCGCCGCTGCCGAAGCCGAGCACCTCGGTCCAGCTCACCGGGGTGTCGAGAACGGTCACCAGCGGCTGCCGCAACGGGTCGAGGATATCCGCGAGACTCACACCCGCCTCCTTAATGGTCACGTTGACTATAAAGGTGAACGGGCCCGCGCCACAAGCGGAAAAGCCCGCGGCCTGAGGCCACGGGCTTTCTTCACTCGGTGCGGTCGCGGTCGAACGGACCGGCCTACAGGCCGACTTCCTTCATCAGCATGCCGACCTCCGTGTTGGTGAGGCGGCGCAGCCAGCCGGACTTCTGGTCGCCCAGCGGGATCGGGCCGAACGACGTCCTGACCAGGCGCTCCACAGGGAAGCCCGCCTCGGAGAGCATGCGGCGCACGATGTGCTTGCGGCCCTCGTGGAGGGTCACCTCGACCAGGTAGTTCTTCCCGGTGTTCTCCACGACGCGGAAGTGGTCGGCGCGGGCGTAGCCGTCCTCCAACTGGATGCCGTCCTTGAGCCGCTTGCCCAGATCGCGCGGCAACGGGCCCTGGATGGCGGCGAGATACGTCTTCTTCACGCCGTACCTGGGGTGCGTGAGGCGGTGGGCCAGCTCACCGTGGTTGGTGAGCAGGATGATGCCCTCGGTCTCGGTGTCCAGCCGGCCGACGTGGAACAGGCGGGTCTCACGGTTGGTGACGTAGTCGCCGAGGTTCTGCCTGCCGTCCGGGTCGCCCATCGTGGAGACGACACCGGCGGGCTTGTTCAGCGCGAAGAAGAGATGCGACTGGGTGGCGACGGTCAGACCGTCGACCTTGATCTCGTCGCGGTGCGGGTCGACACGCTTGCCCTGCTCGACGACGATCTCGCCGTTGACCTCGACGCGGGACTGCTCGATCAGCTCCTCGCAGGCCCGGCGCGAACCCATGCCGGCCCGCGCGAGGATCTTCTGCAGCCGCTCGCCCTCCTGCTCGGCGCCCGGGTTGGTCCTGGGGGTCCTGATCTCCGGCTTGTCCGCGTACCGGTCACGGTTGCGCTGCTCGATCTTGGCGTCCAGCTCGCGCGGGCGGGCGGGCTTGCCCTGGGCCCGGCGCTTGGCCGCGATGCTGGGGGCCTTGGGGCCGCCCTTGGCGCCGCCGCGTGCGGACGCGCCTCGGCTGCCGCCGCCGGCCGGAGCGCCGGAGCCGCCCTGGCCGCCACCGGGACCGCCCTGACCGGCGCCGGGACCGCCGGAGCGCCCGACGTCGTAACGGCGCTCCTCGGGACGAGGCTTGCTCTCACGCTTCGGCTGCTTGTCGTCGCGCGCGCCGCCGCTGCCGCCGCTCCCCCGGCTCCTGTCT
>NZ_JARJHW010000072.1:0-32601 GCF_040560175.1 Streptomyces panacea | reverse complement strand
GATGTGTATAAGAGACAGCCTCTGCCCCCGCCGCCGGGATGTCCTTGCCGAGCCCGTTCGTGAGGTACCGCCAGGTGGCGGGCCCCGGCAGCCCGTCGGCCTCCGCGCCCCGCCAGCCCTGCGCCCGCTGGAACGCCTCGGTGGCGCGCCGGTCGGACTCGCCCCACCGGGGTCCGGGACCCTCGTCGTAGAAGCGCCCGCCGCCCCGGGCGACGAGCATCTCGCCGAGCCGGGTCACATGCGCGTTGTCGGCGCCGGGCCCGAAGGACTTCGCACCGGGGAAGACCTCCGGCTTCGGCGTGTCCGGCGTACTGCCGCCGTTGCCTGCGGTCACACCTTTGTAGCGGTACGGGATGTAACTCGCCGAATTGTTCCAGTACGCCATCGGCGTGGACTGCGCCCGCGTGTTCGGCTTCGTCTGCTCGTACGCGAGGTAGTGCGTGTGCGTGTAGTCCGTCCAGCCGCCGAAGAGGGTCACGTGCGACCCCTTGGTGGGGTCGGACGGGTTGTGGAACAGCAGCATGTCGCCGGGCTCGAGCTCCTCCCTGGCGATCCGGGTGCCGAAGCGGGAGAGGCTCCCCGTCCACTCGTTGTCGTCCAGGTTCCAGGCCATCGAGATGTACCCGGAGCAGTCCTGGCGGTAGCCGTCGGACCAGTACTTCGTCATGGAGTAGGGGACCTTCGCGTTCACCCACAGCTTGGCGCGGTTGATGATGTCGGCGCGGCTGGTCTTCCGCAGCGTGTCGACCGAGTGGCCCGGCGACGGCCCCGCCGACGGGGGCCCGTACAGCGGGCCGCTAGCACCCTGCGGACTCGTCGGATCCGGTTCGTCCGGCGCCGGGGTCACTGCCGGAGTCACAGCCGGGCTCACCCCCGCGGTCACCGTCGGGGTCGCCGCCGGGCTCACCCCCGCGGTCACCGCCGGGCTCACCGTCGGGCTCACCTCGTCCGCCTGCGCAGTGCCGAGCGTGGGCCCCACGGTGTCCGCGTCGGCCTCACCCGCGCCCACGCCCGTGGCGGCGAGGGCGACGCCGGCCGCGGTGACGAGGACCAGGGCCCGGCGCACGCCGTGGGCGGCGGGGTGGCCGCCCGCGCGCAGGGGCTGGCCCTGGGCCAGCCGGCGGCGCTGCTCGGCGCATCCGCCACAGGGGCAGTCGCAAGCGGGTTCGTACTCCTCGAAGACCGGTGCGGTCATGCGATCCCCTCCACACTCGACAAGATGCTGTGCGGTGTTGCACGTACGTCAGTCACTAATGGTCCCGACTAATCACATTTTGACGGATCAAAGGTAAAAAACGACCATCCGACAGGCCACATCGCTCATCAAATGGTTGGGAGCACTCCGGAGCGTCGGGTAGAGTTCTCCAGGTCAGCAGGCGCCGCTAGCTCAGTTGGTTAGAGCAGCTGACTCTTAATCAGCGGGTCCGGGGTTCGAGTCCCTGGCGGCGCACGCACGGCTGAGGCCCCCTCGCATCACGCGAGGGGGCCTCGATGGTTTCCCCGTATCGCGTCGCGCGAGAGGGTGGCCTTCGCGGCAACTTCACAGTCCGGCCACAGCTCCACCTCCGACCGGCACCCCAATGAGGGCATATGGCGCGCAAGTAGCATCTTTCGCTCTTGCGATCTTGGCGGGGGTCGTAGAACCTATCCTGAAGCCGACGGGTCCAAAGAAGCACGCGTTTCCCGCAGTTGGGGCAGCTGAAGAATTTGCTCCGGTTTGCATACCGAGCGGGGTGGGGGTCCCGTTCAGGGTCTGATGTCGCAAACGGCATCATGCAACCGGAAGGTCCCGATGTGTGTCTGTACTGACGGCGGCGCGCGACCGGACGAACCGACCGACCAATCACGCACCAGCATGCGTGCGGGGGGATGACTGATGACGTCGACGCCGAGCGGCGGGCTGCCGGACAACGACGCGTCCCGGACCACTCAGCTCCGGGTTCCCTCGCAGCTCCGGTCCGGTGCGTCCCGCCTCCGGCCCAGGCCCAAGAAGGAACTGCCCAAGTACGACTACGAGCACTACAGCCGGCTCGCCGGGCCGCTCACCCAGCCGGACCCGGACAAGCCGTACAAGGTGCAGTACCGCTCGCTGCTGTCCCAGGAGCCGCACCGGATCCGGGCCGCCCTGCTGCTCGGCGCCGCCCCGCTCCTCTCCCTCGGTCTCTTCGCCTGGCTGATGCAGCCGCAGCACTGGACCGAGCGCGATCCCAACCTGAAGAACGACACGCTGCTCATCCTCGACATCGTGATGCTCGTCTCGATCGGACTGATCGAGCTGTTCCGCACGATGAACGTGCTGTCCAACGCGCACGCGACGCTGGTGGCACGCGACCCCGTCCCCGTCGTCCCGGCGAGCGGCACCCGCGTCGCCTTCCTCACCTCCTTCGTACCGGGCAAGGAGCCCCTCGAAATGGTGACGAAGACGCTGGAGGCCGCGGTCAAGATCCGGCACCGCGGGCTGATGCACGTCTGGCTCCTCGACGAGGGCGACGACGCCGCCGTCAAGGAGGTCTGCGCGCGCCTCGGTGTGCACCACTTCTCGCGCAAGGGCGTGGCGAAGTGGAACCAGACGAAGGGCGCGCACCGCGCCAAGACCAAGCACGGCAACTACAACGCCTGGCTCGACGCGCACGGCGACGACTACGACTTCTTCGCGTCCGTCGACACCGACCACATCCCGATGGCCAACTACCTGGAGCGGATGCTCGGTTACTTCCGCGACCCGGACGTCGGCTTCGTCATCGGCCCGCAGGTGTACGGCAACTACGACACGTTCGTCACCAAGGCCGCCGAGTCGCAGCAGTTCCTCTTCCACGCCCTGATCCAGCGTGCGGGCAACCGCTACGGCTCGCCCATGTTCGTCGGCACGAGCAACGCCGTACGGATCTCGGCGCTCAAGCAGATCGGCGGGCTGTACGACTCGATCACCGAGGACATGGCCACGGGCTTCGAGATGCACCGCGCCAAGAACCCGCAGACGGGCAACAAGTGGCGCTCCGTGTACACCCCGGACGTGCTCGCCGTCGGTGAGGGCCCGACCGCCTGGACGGACTTCTTCACCCAGCAGCTGCGCTGGTCGCGGGGCACGTACGAGACGATCCTCAAGCAGTACTGGAAGGGCTTCGCCACACTGCCGCCCGGCAAGCTCTTCAACTACACGATGATGATCATCTTCTACCCGATGTCGGCGCTCAACTGGATCCTGGCGGCGCTGAGTTGCGCCCTGTTCCTGGGCATGGGCGCCTCGGGTGTGCAGATCGACCCGGCGATCTGGATGATGCTGTACGGCAACGCGTCGGCCCTCCAGATCGGCCTCTACATCTGGAACCGGCGGCACAACGTCTCGCCGCACGAGCCGGAGGGATCCGGCGGTCTCGCGGGCATGGCGATGTCGGCGCTCTCCGCGCCGATCTACGCGCGCTCGCTGCTCGACGCCGTACTGCGCCGCAAGAGCAGCTTCGTGGTGACGCCCAAGGGCGACTCGTCCAGCCCGGACACGCTGTTCGGGACGTTCCGGATCCATCTGTTCTTCATTCTCGTCTTCGCCGGATCACTGGGCTCGTCCTTCTACTTCGGGCACGACCATCCGGCGATGATCACCTGGGCGTCGCTGGCGCTGCTGATCACGGCGTCGCCGATCATCGTCTGGCGTCTGGGGATGCGGGCGGAGAGGAAGAAGCGCGGGAAGAAGCACGGGTCGCACGGGTCGCACCGCGGTGGCGGGAACACGCCTCCGCCCGCCCCGCAGGCCCCGCGGCAGACGCCCCCGGAGGCCCTCGACCAGACCGTACAGATTTCCCTTGGGGGACCTAAACAATGAGTGCGCTTCCCGTCCGGCCGAACCACCGCAGGAATCGCGCCCGTCGCCTCGCGATAGGCGCCGCGGTGGTGGTCGTGGTGGCCGGGATGAACGGGCCGGCGATGTGGCGGTTCGGTTCGGAGCAGTACCACGAGTACAAGATCAACCGGCCCGACTACAAGGCCGCGAACGGCCATTGGGACTTTCTCGACATCCCGGCGAAATTCAAGATCAATTCGATTCACGCGTCACTGCTGCACACCGGCAAGGTGCTGCTGATAGCCGGGTCGGGCAACAACCAGAAGAACTTCGACGCGAACAAGTTCGAGTCCGTCCTCTGGGATCCGGCGACCAACGACTTCAAGATGATCCCGACGCCCAAGGACATGTTCTGCTCCGGGCACACCCAACTGCCCGACGGCAAGCTCCTGGTGGCGGGCGGCACGAAGCGGTACGAGAAGCTCAAGGGCGACACCACCAAGGCCGGCGGCCTGATGGTGGTCCACAACGAGGACCCCGACAAGCCGATGACACTGCCCGCGGGCACGATGTTCACCGGCAAGAAGAACGGCAAGACCTTCGAGTCCAAGGACCCGGTCCTGGTCGAGAAGGCGAAGAAGATATTCGACCCGGCGACCGGCGCCTTTCTGCGGACCGAGCCCGGACTGGGCCGTATCTACGTCGAGGCCCGCAAGTCCGGGAAGAAGTACGAGACAGGCACCGAGGACAATTACCGGGTGCAGGGCATGAAGGGCGCCGACGCCCGCAATGTCTACGGCATCGCGCAGAAGCTCGCGCTCGACAAGAAGGACTTCCAAGGCATCAAGGACGCCTTCGAGTTCGACCCGATCGCCGAGAAGTACATCAAAGTGGACCCGATGAACGAGGCCCGCTGGTATCCGACACTCACCACGCTGAAGGACGGCAAGGTCCTCGCGCTGTCGGGCCTGGACGAGATCGGGCAGATCGTCCCCGGCAAGGACGAGGTGTACGACCCCAAGACCAAGGAGTGGGAGTACACCGGGATCATCCGGAAGTTCCCCACCTACCCGGCGATCTTCCTGATGGACAACGGCAAGCTGTTCTACAGCGGCTCCAACGCCGGTTACGGCCCCGCCGACGTCGGACGCAAGCCCGGCATCTGGGACCTGGAGACGAACAAGTTCGAGAAGATCCCGGGCCTGAGTGACGCCGACACGATGGAGACGTCGGCGACCGTCATGCTGCCGCCCGCCCAGGACCAGAGGTTCATGGTCATCGGCGGCGGCGGCGTCGGCGAGTCCGAGAAGTCCAGCGAGAAGTCCCGGCTGGTCGATCTCAAGGAGGACGACCCGGAGTTCAAGGACGGCGCCGCACTCGACAAGGGCACCCGCTACCCGAGCGCGTCGCTGATGCCGGACGACTCGGTCCTGGTCACGGGCGGCGCCGAGGACTACCGGGGCCGGGGCGGCTCCGACATCCTCGAAGCGCGGATGTACGACCCGAAGGCGGGCGAGTACACGCGCGTCGCCGACCCCGAGGTCGGCCGCAACTACCACTCGGGCTCGCTCCTGCTCCCCGACGGCCGCGTCATGATCTTCGGCTCCGACTCGCTCTACGCCGACAAGGCGAACACCAAGCCCGGCGTCTTCGAGCAGCGGGTCGAGATCTACACCCCGCCGTATCTCTTCCGGGACTCCAAGCCGACGCTGGGCGACGGACCGAAGCGGATCAAGCACGGCGACTCCGGGGTCTTCAAGACCAAGGACGCCGCGTCGCTGAAGTCCGCGAAGCTGCTGCGGCCGAGCGCCGTCACGCATGTCACGGATGTCGAACAGCGGTCGATCGCGCTGGACATGGAGAAGACGGCGGACGGGATCGAGGTGACGGTGCCGAAGAACCAGGCGCTGGTGCCGGCCGGCTGGTACATGCTCTTCGTGACGGACGACAAGGGAACGCCGTCCGAAGGCGTGTGGGTCGAAGTGCCTTAGGTCGTGTTGTGATCGTGGGCGGGCCCGTACGCGTACGGGCCCGCCCACGTCGTGCTCCTGCTCCTACTTCGCGTTGCGCGCCAGCTCCAGGGCGTACTCCGGATACCAGTCGCCGGCCTTCGGCCCGCCCTTGCAGTCGCCGTCCGACTCACCCGGGCGCTTGATCCACAGATACGCCTTCACCAGCGGGTCACCGGTCTTCGTGGTCGGCGGCTCGCCGAGCGCCCGGCCCGGCGGGTTGCACCAGTTCTCGCTCGGATCGCCCGCCGTGTAAGGGCCGTTGCCGTTGCGGCTGGTGTCGATCACGAAGGGCTTGTCACCGACCTTCGCCGACAGCTTCTTGCCGAACTCCTGGCTCACGTCGGTCGGGAAGAAGTTGGAGACATTGACCGAGAAGCCGTCCGCCGTGCCGACGCCCGCCCGCTGGAGCGGCTCGAACAGCGCGTCGGGCGACTGCCAGCCGGCGTTGCCCGCGTCCAGGTAGACCGTGGTCGCCGACTGCTGCTTGAGCCGTTCGACGGCGCCCTTCAGCAGGTCGTACCGCTCCTCGTGGAACTCCTGCGGTGTGCACCCGTCCACCAGGTGCAGCAGCGCGTCCGGCTCCAGCACGACCGTGGCCCGCCGGTCGCCGATGCCCTTGGCGACCTTGTCGACCCACGCCCGGTACGCGTCGCCGTCGGCGGCGCCGCCCTTCGAGAACTGGCCGCAGTCGCGGTGCGGGACGTTGTAGAGGACCAGCAGGGCGTCCCGGTCGGCCTTGGTGGCGGCCTCGGTGTAACCGCGGGCCTCCTCCTCGGGATTGTCCGGGCCGATCCACTCGCCGACGGGCTGCGCGGCGATCTTCTTGATGAGGCCGGCGTTCTCGTCGTCGCCGTCCTTCGTGTAGTCGGCGACCTGCTCGGCCGCGTTGCCGTCGGGGTTCACCCAGTACGGATCGGTCGCCTTGGGCTGCTGGCTCGACGCGGCGTTCTTCTCGCCCTTGTCCTCGCCGTCGGAGGAGCAGCCCGCGATGAGCAGCGCCGCTCCTGTGGCCGCCGCGCATGCCGTCACTCGTAGATTGCGACCGGAGTTACTGCCGTACATCCACTCCCCCTCGGTGCCCGTTCGTCGGAGCCGCCCCCCAGGCGCCCCGTTCCTGCCCTGCCTGCCGCCTGCCGCCTGCCTGCGACTGCCCGGACATGATCGGTCGAATCCATCCTGGCACACGGGCCGGGGCCGTAACGGCGCCCCCGCGCCTTCGTGTGCGAGCTGTGACAGCGGGGCCGCGGGGCGGCTCCGGGGAGGCCGGATCAGCCATCGTGGCGCGCCTCTTTCACATCGGTGAGATACGCCGAGACGACCACGTTCGCCGTGTACGAACGGCTCTCGCGGTCGAAGGTCCCGCCGCAGGTGATCAGCCGCAGCTCGGCGCGGTCCGGCTGGTGGGGGCCGTACACCTTCCGCGCGTCGAACTTCTCCCGTGGGTAGACCTTCACGTCGTCGATGGTGAACTCGGCGACCGAGCCGTCGGACCGGGTGACCCGGACCTTCTCGCCGGGCCGGGCCGCGCTCAGACCGTAGAAGACGGCCGGTTCGGTCCGGGTGTCGACGTGGCCGACGAAGAGCGCGGTGCCCGCGGCGCCGGGCCGGGTGCCACCGCCGTACCAACCGACCGTCCCCGGCCGTTCGTACGGCGGCGGCTCGACCGCCCCCGCGACATCGAGGCCCCGCGAGACGACAGGTGCCCTTATGCCGACGGAGGGGACGTCGACGCGGAGCGGTTCGGCGGGCTCCGGCGAGTCGTGGGCCGCCGGCGGGCGCCGCTCCATCGGGCGGCCGACGGCGGCGACATCGCCGGTCATGGGCGAGGAGGTCCCGACGAGACCGTCGGCTCCCCAGCCCCAGAGGCCGAGCAGCAACACGGCCCAGGCGAAGCCGGTCAGCAGTCGGCCCGATCCGGTCGGGCGGTGGGTGGTCGGCATCTCGGCCATCTCAGTCGTCTCCGCAGCCTCAGTCGTCTCAGTCGTCTCAGTCGGAGTCCCGCGCGGCGGAACGCTTCCGACGCGCGCTGCGGACGGCCACGGCCACGGCGGCGACACCGGCGAGGACAAGACCGATCACGGTGTGCGGGGTGCTGGGGCCCGCCTGTTCGGCGGCCATGTCGGTGGTGGTCCTACCGCCACCACCGGCACGCACGGGCGCGACGGGAGAGGCCGGGGCGGAGTGGGAGGGCTCGGAGGACCGAGAGGTCCGCGATGCCTGGGAGGACTGGGAGTGCACGGGCTTCGGGTTCTTGGACGCGGGCGCGGGGGCGGCTTCGGCCTCCGGCCGGGCCTCGGGCTCGGGCTCGTCGGAGGGCTTGGCCTTCGGTTTGGCCTCGGGCTCGGCGGAAGCCTTGACGGAAGGCTTGTCGGAAGGCTTTGGATTGGCCGAAGCCTTGGTGGAGGGCTTGGCGGAGGGCTTGGGCTTGGGCGAGGCCTTGGCGGAAGCCTTGACCGAAGGCTTGGCCTTGGCGGAGGGCTTGGCCGAAGCCTTGGCGGAGGGCTTGGGTTTGGGCTTGGCCGAAGCCTTCGTGGAGGGCTTGGGCTTCGGGTCGTGGTCCACCTCGAAGACCACCGCGCCCCGGTGGTCGTGCCCGTCGCACCAGACGTCGACCTTGTACCTGCCGTCCTCGGTCGACGACCTGATCTTCGCCTCACCGCGCAGACTGTCACGGCCTTCCAGCTCGGAGTCCGCGACGAAGACATCGGAGCGCGCCGCCACCGAGCGGGGGTTCTCGCAGCCCTTGACGTTGATCTTCACCTCACCGCCGGGTCGGACGGTGGACGGTGTGACCGTCGCCTTCACGGAGTCGTGGGCGTCGGCGGCGGTGGTACCGAGGACGGGTACCACCACCATGGTGGCGACCAGTCCGGCGCCACGGAGAGCGAGCAAGCCTGAACGCATCGTGAACCTCCTGATGAAGGAAGCCTCACGCGTCCAGCCGGATCCCGCATCCGCAGCGGGCGCCAGAAAGCCCCGTACACGGCCGTGACCAGCGATTATTCAGTCAGATCCGGTCAGATCAGATCCACCAGATCGGCGATCGAGTCGACGATCGTGGAGGGCCGGAACGGATAGCGGTCGACATCCGCCGGCTTCGTCAGACCGGTCAGCACCAGGAAGGTCTCCATCCCGGCCTCAAGACCGGCCAGGACGTCGGTGTCCATCCGGTCGCCGATCATCGCGCTGGTCTCGGAGTGCGCCCCGATGGCGTTCAGCCCGGTGCGCATCATCAGCGGATTGGGCTTGCCCGCGAAGTACGGGTCCTTGCCGGTCGCCTTGGTGATCAGCGCGGCGACGGACCCGGCCGCGGGCAGCGGCCCCTCGGCCGACGGGCCGGTTTCGTCGGGGTTGGTGCAGATGAAGCGGGCGCCGTCGTTGATCAGACGGATCGCCTTGGTGAGGGATTCGAAGCTGTACGTGCGAGTCTCACCGAGCACGACATAGTCGGGGGCGTGGTCGGTGAGGATGTAGCCGATGTCGTGCAGCGCGGTCGTGAGGCCGGCCTCGCCGATGACGTACGCGGTACCGCCGGGGCGCTGGACGTCCAGGAACTTGGCGGTCGCGAGCGCGGAGGTCCAGATGTTGTCCACGGGCACGGCGAGCCCCATCCGGGACAACCGGGCCTGTAGGTCGCGCGGGGTGTAGATGGAGTTGTTGGTGAGGACGAGGAAGGGCTTGCCGGAGTCCCGCAGCCGCTTGATGAAGGCTTCGGCGCCGGGGATGGGGGTGCCTTCGTGGACGAGCACACCGTCCATGTCGGTGAGCCAGGATTCGATCGGCTTGCGCTCTGACATGTGACGGACTCCTGCCGTACGCAGTTGTGCTGGTGGTGCCGCGGGCACTGCTCCGTGCCGCTCGGCGACCCCAGCCTAATCAGGTACCGATGATCGCGGCTCTCGGGAGGCGAGGCCGGGACACGGCGGATCGGGTCGAGCGGGCCGTCAGTTGCCGGTGGCCGTCTTCCAGGCGGCGACGTAGCTGTCGAGCTTGGGCTCGATGCGTTCCCAGTTGGGCTCGAAGAGCGTGACGCCGTCGATCAGTCTGGCCAGCTCGATGGCGTTCTCGTCCATGGGGCGGACGTCCGTACGCGCCGGGAAGCCGCCGCCTATGCCGCTGACCTGCTTCTGGGCCTTCTCGGTGAGCATGTAGTTCAGCAGCTTCTTGCCGTTCGCGCTGTGCGGGGCGCCGTCCACGACGCCGGCTCCGTAGTACATGGCGAACGTGGTCGGCTTGCCGCCCTCTTTCGCCGGGAACCAGATCGCCAGGTTCGACAGGGTCTTGGACTGGTCGAAGTTCGTCTGGACGTCACCGTTCGCGACGAGGATCTCGCCCTTGTCGACCTTCGCCGCGAGCTTGAAGGTGGAGGGGGTGGGGCCGACGTTGTTCTCTTCGAGCTTGTGCAGGTACTCCATCGCCGGCTTCTCGCCGCCGAAGTCCTGCATGGCCTTGATGAGGAGACCCGTGCCGTTGCCGGCGACTCCGGGGGTCGAGTACTGGATCTTGTCCTTGTACTTGGGGTCCAGCAGCTCCTCCCAGGTGGCCGGAGGGTCCGTCAGTTCCTTCTTGTTGTATATGAAGCCGAAGTAGTTGTTCACGACCGACGTCCACCGGTTGTCGGCGGACTTCCCCGAACCGTGCACCCGCTCCGAGCCCTTGGGGTCGTACGACGCCAACACCCCTTTCCGTTCCGCGTGTTGGATGTACGGCGGCAGGGCGACTATGAGATCGGCGCGCGGGTCGTCCTTCTCGCTGATGACGCGGTCCACCATCTCGCCGGAACCGCCCTCCTCGTACCGCACCTCGATGCCGGTGTCCTTCTCGAAGTCGGCGAAGACCTTGTCGTACCAGCCGTCGCCCTCGACCCCCTTGAGCCCGTCGGCGCTGTAGACGGTGACGACGCTCTCCTCCGAGTCGCCCGAGCCGTCGCCGCAGCCGGCGAGCGAGGCAGTGAGGGCGAGGCTGCCGATGACGGCGATGAGTGGGGTGCGACAGCGTCTGGAGGTGCGGGAGTTGAGGGAATTGCGGGGCATGACGGCTCGTATCTCCTAGCGGGGGGTGGTTCGGGGCGGGACCGGGCTGTGTCCCGTACCGCTGTGCACAGACACTCCCGCTCACCACCCGTAGATCACACAAAGGACCCGCAGAGATGGCGATGTCGAGGACCACGCACACGACTTCGTGGGTCGCGGGGGTGGTCGGACTCCAGAATCGCTTCGTTCAGGCCCAGGACGACCACGAGGGTACCGCTCGCCGCGCCCCCTGGCAGCGCCCGCGCAAGGATCGAGACAGGGTCAGGGGCGGTTGCGGAGGCGGCGGAGGCCGACGACCAGGGCGACACCGGTGAGGACGAGCACCGCGGCGGCGATTGCGGGGCCGGCGAGGGAGCCTGAACCGGTGTCGGCGAGTGCGCCGATTCCGCCGGATGGCGAAGGGGCGGGGGTACGGCGCTGATCGCCGGTGCCGTTGTCCTTGCCGTCCTTGTGGCTGGGGCTGGGGCCGGTGCCGGGGGTGCCCGAGCCGGTTTCGGTGTCCGAGCCGGTGCCGGTGTCCGGGCCGGTTCCGTTGTCTGTTCGCGCGTCCGTACCGCGTACGGAGAAGCGGTAGTCGTTCGACTCCCCCACCCAGTCGCCGTCACCGCCCCGCCGCTGCACCGTCGCCGCGTTCACCACGACCTTGTTGGCATCGGCCGCGGCTGTGAAGGCCAGCCTCGCCCGCACCGTGACGGTCTGTTGGGCCGGAACGGCGAATCCCGGGAAGCCGCCTTCGAGGACGGCGATCGTCTCGTCCTCGTCGGACTTCTCCAGCGACATGGTCCGCCACCGGCCCTTGTCGTCGGTGAGTTGGAGCCGGACCTGCTCCGCGCTGAGGGACCGGTGCCGGTCGCTGAGAACGATGACCGGGTGGATGTTGTGGCAGGCCTCGTCGGTGCTGTTGCTGAGATCGATGGACCAGGTCCCCGGCTCGCCGCCGGGGCGGTATTCGCCGGGGCCGCCGTGGATGCGCGTGTCGATGGGGAAGTCCGGGTCGGACGCCTTGCCGCAACTCGGCTGCCGGTCGGCCCCGGGGCCGGGGCCCGGCCCGTCGCCCGCGTCCGACTCGGCGGCGGTCGCGGGCAGCGCGGTGGGGACGATCGTGCCGACGGCGACACCGACAGCTCCGAGGACTCCGAGGATTCCGGTGACGAGGGCGGGGCGCAGTCGCATGGATCGCATGGGGGACCTTTGCTGATCGCGAAGCGGTCGGGGCGTGGGAAGCGGTCGGGGCAGAGGAGCGGTCGGGGCATGGGGGACGGCCCCGACGCTGCCACGGGCCTACCGGCGGACCGGGAAGCCACGTCCAGTCACGGTCCGAAGATCGTACGAATACGCCCCAACGGCCCCGGCGAACCCCACCCGGACAGCCCGCCCCGGCCACGCCTCATGCCGGCCACACCTCGTACCGGCCGCGTCTCACCCCGGTCGCCCCCGGCCGAAAACCCGCGCGTGGCCGAACACCGGCGCGAGCACCAGTTGCGCCGCGCCCTCGGCGACCGGGTGCGTGCCGCCGTCGGCCACGGCCACCGGGACCACGGGACCGCGGGCACGCTCGTCGAGTACGGCTCCGACTCCCGTGACGAACCGTTCCTCGGCGGCGACAACGGCCCGGCCACCGAGCAGTACCCGGTCGATGTCGAGCAGCCCGACCAGATTCGCGGCCCCGGCGCCCAGCACCCGCGCGGCCTCCGCCAGGTCGCCGCGTGCGACGGCCGCCATGCAGAGGGCCTCGATGCAGCCGCGGTTCCCGCAGTCGCACAGCGGCCCGTCGAGCTGGATGACCTGGTGCCCGAACTCGCCCGCGCCGGTGCGGTCGCCCCGGTAGAGGGCGCCGCCGAGTACGAGCCCGGCGCCCAGGCCCGTACCGAGGTGGAGGTACGCGAACGAGTCGCCGGGCCCGCGCAGCGCGAGGCCGAGGGCGGCGGCGTTGGTGTCCTTGTCGAGGACGACGGGCAGGCCGAGGCGGGCGGCGAGCCCGTCGCGCAGCGGGAAGCCGTCCCAGCGGGGGAAGCCGGTGACGCGCCCGAGCACTCCGGCGGTGTGGTCGAGCGGGCCGGGCAGGGCGACGCCGACACCGAGCAGCCTGCCGGGGCCCGCCTGCTTCGACGTGCCCGCCGGGTTCGCCGCGCCCGGAGTGTCCGGGGCGTCGGTGGCACCCGGGGCGTTGGAAGCCTTCGCGCGGCGTTCCGCCTCCGCCCGTACCGACTCCACCTGCGCGGCGGCGGTCTCGACGACCTCGGCCGCCCCGGCGCCCAGGTCGAACGGTGCCGTAAGGACCGCGACCGGTGTGCCCGCCAGGTCGACCACGACGGCCGTCAGTTCGTCGCGGTCCAGATGGAGGCCGACGGCATGGGCGGCGGCGGGAACCAGGCGGAGCACGGTCCGGGGTTTGCCGCCGGTGGACGCCCGTTGGCCGGCGCCGGCCGCCAGGCCCTCCGCACGGAGTCTGGCCGTGATCTTGCTGACGGCCTGCGGGGTGAGGCCGGTGGACTCGGCGAGTTCCAGGCGGCTGATGCCGCCCTCCCCCGCCGTACGGAGGAGGTCGAGCACCAGCGCGGAGTTGTGGCTGCGCAGGGACGGCAGATTCGCGCCGGTGTGAGGGCCCGGGTTCACGCCCGTACGGATACCCGCCGGTACGCGCGCCGCCGTGCTCCCGCCCCCGTTCCCGACCACGTTCCCGTTCCCATTCCCGTTCCCGACCACGTTCCCGCCCCCGTCGTCACACCCGTCGTCACACCCGATACCGCTGCCGTCGCCGCTGCTGTCCGTGCCTCTGTCCGCGCTGCCCTCACTGTTGCCCTCACGGTTGTCCACGGTGTCATTGTCCCGCGCGCTTGCACTATCGCAACACCGTTGCTTAAGTGGAACGCATGACTGGCACCGGTACCCCTCTGCGCGTCGGACTCGTGGGCTACGGCCTCGCGGGCTCCGTCTTCCACGCCCCGCTGATCTCCGCGACCGATGGCCTGATCCTCGACACGGTCGTCACCTCCAACCCCGAGCGCCAGGCGCAGGCGCGCGGCGAGTTCCCCGACGTCCGTTTCGCGGTGTCGCCGGACGAGCTGTGGGAGCGGGCCGACGAGCTGGACCTGGTCGTGATCGCGTCGCCGAACAAGACGCACGTCCCGATCGCGACGGCCGCGCTGAAGGCGGGCCTGCCGGTCGTCGTGGACAAGCCGATCGCCGGCACCGCCGCCGAGGCGCGCGATCTGGCCGCTCTCGCCGAGGAGCGGGGCCTGCTGCTCTCCGTCTTCCAGAACCGCCGCTGGGACAACGACTTCCTGACTCTGGCCCGCCTCGTCGCGGGCGGCGAGCTGGGCGACGTACAGCGCTTCGAATCGCGCTTCGAGCGGTGGCGTCCGCAGACCAAGGGCGGCTGGCGCGAGTCGGGAGTGCCGGAAGAGATCGGAGGGCTGCTGTACGACCTGGGCAGCCACGTCGTGGACCAGGCGCTGGTGCTGTTCGGTCCGGCGGCGCAGGTGTACGCGGAGTCCGACGTCCGCAGGCCCGGCGCCGCCGCCGATGACGACACGTTCATCGCGATCACGCACACCGGCGGAGTCCGCTCGCATCTGTACGTCAGCGCCACGACGGCCCAACTCGGCCCGCGCTTCCGGGTGCTGGGATCGAAGGCGGGCTATGTGAAGTACGGCCTGGACCCCCAGGAGGCCGACCTGCGCGACGGCAAGCGGCCCAACACCGAGGAAACGGCCGGAAACTGGGGTACGGAGCCCGAGTCCGTGTGGGGCCGGATCGGGGCCGGCGAGTCTCCGGCGACGGGTGGCGGCCACCCGGTGGAGAGCGCGCCCGGTGACTACCCGGCGTTCTACGCGGGCGTGGCGCGGGCGCTGCGCGACGGCACGGCGCCGCCGGTGACCGCGCACGAGGCAGCCGCGGCGCTGGACGTCCTGGAGGCGGCGCGCCGCTCCGCCCGCGAGGGTGTCACGGTCACGATCGGGGCCTCGTCATGACGGCGGCCCAGGGCCGGCCCCTGCCGACGGTGGCCGAACTGGAGGCGCAGGAGGCCCGGTTGGTCCTGCCCCGCTTCACGTACGACGACGCGTGGGTGCTCGGGAGCCTGCTGGTCGAGCGGTCGCGCCTGCGCGAGGCGCCGGTCGCGATCGACATCCGGCGGGGCGGTCAGCAGTTGTTCCACTGCGCGCTGCCGGGCTCGTCGGCGGACAACGACGCCTGGATCGACCGGAAGCGGCGGGTGGTCGAGCGGTACGGCGCGAGTTCGTTCCTGGTCGGTGCGCGCTTCCGTGCCAAGGGCAGCACGTTCGAGGACTCCTCGCGGCTGGACCCGGACCGGTACGCGGCCCACGGCGGTTCGTTCCCGATCGCGGTGCGGGGAGCGGGAGTTGTCGGCACGGTGACGGTCTCGGGCCTCCCGCAGGAGGAGGACCACGCGCTGGTGGTGGCGGCCCTGGAGCGGACGCTGGAGCAGATGCTGTCCGCGTAGGACATCGGTGATGGCGGCTCGTCAGGTCTTGATCTCGCGGAAGCCCGGGACGCTCGCGACGAGGAGCGTCCCGTCCCACAGTCGCAGCGCGTCGTCGGGCGCCGGTGTCTCGGTGACGACGGGGCCGAAGAACGCGTGCCGGGCCCCGGAGGGGTGGGTGACGGCGAGGACCGGCGTACCCACCTCACCCACGACGAGGCTCATCGCTTCGGCGTGCGAGGCGCGCAGGACCGCGTCGTGGTCGGTGGACAGGCCCGCCTCGGCCAGTGCCACCGGCAGCTGCGCGGCTCGCAGGGCCTCGGCGATGTCGCCCATCCACTCCCGCCGCCCGCCGCCCTCGGCGGCCCACAGCGCGTCGTAGAACCTGCCGAGCGCCTCGTGCCCGTGCGCCGTCCGGATCGCGGCGCAGACGCGGGCGGGGATCCAGAGGTAGCCCTCCTCGTCGCCCTCGGGGTCGACGTCCTTGCCCTCGTTCAGGATCGACAGGCTCATCACGCGCCAGTGGATGTCGATGGGTCGCTGTTCGGCGACGGTGACGATCCATGACGCGGTGACGCGGCTGAGCGGGCAGGCGGGGTCGAACCAGAAGTCGACGATCCGTCGCTCCGTGTCCATCGGAGTGCTCCCTCTCGTCGACCGGGTCGGTCCGGCCCCGCCGAACCGGCTCGTGGCAGGGCGGGTTACGCGTCCTTGAGTTCCTGGCGCTGGCGCCCCAGCCCGCCGATCCCCAGCTCGACGACGTCCCCCGCCCGCAGGTACGGCTTCGGCTCCGGCTGCCCGAGCGCCACCCCCGCCGGCGTACCGGTGTTGATGACGTCGCCCGGGTAGAGCGTCATGAACTGGCTGACGTAGCGGACCACTTCGGCCACCGGGAAGATCTGCTCGGCTGTCGTCCCGTTCTGCTTCTGTTCGCCGTTGACGGACAGTTCGAGCGACAGCGCCTGCGGGTCCGGCACCTCGTCGGCGGTCACGAGCCACGGGCCGAGCGGGTTGAACGTCTCGCAGTTCTTGCCCTTGTCCCACTGGCCGCCGCGCTCGATCTGGAACTCGCGCTCGGACACGTCGTGGGAGACGGCATAGCCCGCGATGTGCGCCAGGGCTTCCTCGTGGGACTCCAGATAGCGGGCGGTGCGGCCGATGACGACGGCCAGCTCCACCTCCCAGTCCGTCTTGACGCTCTTGCGCGGTACGAGGACGGTGTCGTCCGGGCCGACCACGGTGTCCGGGGCCTTGAAGAAGATGATCGGCTCGGTCGGGATGTCCGCGCCCGTCTCGCGCGCGTGGTCGTGGTAGTTCAGCCCGATGCACACGATCTTGCCGATCCGGCCGACGGGCGGCCCGGTGCGCAGTCCGGCGGGGTCGACGACGGGCAGCTCGCCGGACGCGGCGGCGGCCCGTACCCGCTCCAACGCGGCTTCGTCGGCGAGCAGTTCGCCGTCGATGTCCTTGACCAGTGCGGACAGGTCCCGCAGGGTCCCGTCCTGGTCGAGCAGCGCCGGGCGCTCCGCACCCGCCGTACCGACACGCAGCAGCTTCATGGTCTGTATCTCCCTCTGGTCGAGCGGATCGACCTGGTCGAGCGGGGCATCCGCCGACGGGTCGCGGCCATCGGCGGATTGGCCGATCGTCCAAGACATCGGATCACTCCGCAAGACCCCGTTCACACCCTGGACCGCGGGACCCCCGAAGATCCGGCGGACAGGAACTAAGCGGCGGTGGCCAGCGCGCCCGCCGCCGGGACGTCCCGGTAGAGGAAGGCCCGTTCGACGGCGGTCCATGTGGTGCTTGTCACGACGTACAGCGCGGCGGCCAGCGGCACCACACCGACCGTGATGATCGTCGCGAAGGACATCAGCGGCATCAGCTTGGTCATCGCCCCCATGCCGGGCATCGGCTGCCCGTCGGGGCCGGCCGTGGGCGTCGGCATGGCGGCCATCTGCCGCTTGGTGCGCCGGTAGTTGAAGGTGGCGACGGCCACGACGACGACGAACAGCGCGACGTACACGAGGCCCGCTCCCCCGAAGATCCCGCCGTCGGCGAGTGCGTCCTTCCAGCGGTCGCCGAGGGGTGCGGCGCCGAGGGAGTGACCGAGCAGTTCGTTCGGCTCGCCACCGATCTCCCGGCTGGAGAAGAGGTGGTACATCAGGAAGAACGCGGGCAGCTGGAGCAGGCTCGGCAGGCAGCCGGAGAGTGGCGAGACCTTCTCCTTCTTGTGCAGCTCCATGATCGCCTTCTGGAGACGTTCGGGGTTCTTGGAGTGCTTCTTGCGCAGCGCGGCGATCTGCGGCGAGAGCTTGGTGCGGGCCTTCTGGCCGCGGGCCGACGCCCGCGAGAGCGGATGGACGGCGAGCCGTACGCAGGCGGTGAACAGGACGATCGCCGCGGCGGTCGCGCCCCCCTGGAAGAGGGGCTGGAGGAGGTCGGCGAAGTGTCCGACCAGGGAGGCGAAGCCGGACAGGAAGACGGACATGGGTGAGCCCTCCGAGGGTCTCGTCGTGCCGGATGGGAGGCGCGGCGCCGGTGATACGGCACGGCGCGGCTCGGCATGACGACCCGCGTGAGGGTGGGTCCGTGGGAGTCCGTGGGAGTCACTCGCCCGGGAAAGGAGGAGTGGCGGAGGAGGCCCTACGCGGTCGTCGGGACGGGACGACCGGGGGCTCGGGGCCGGGTGCGGCCTCGTGCGTCGGGATCTCGCTGCGGCAGGAAGGCTGTGCGCTGCTCGCGGTCGCGGATGGCCGTACGGACCCGGGTGGGCGGTACGGCGGGGGCGCACCGGGCCGAGATGGCGGCGGATGCGGCGAACGCGGTGGAGGCCGCGGCGGTGGCGGCGAGGGCGACGGCGGCGGAGAGGCTGCCGGCGTCGACGAGCAGGACCTGGACGAGGCCGGCGAGCAGGAAGAACAGCAGGGCGGCGGGGCGCAGCAGCCGTGTCGCGCGTCGGATCATGCCCTGCCCCCTCCTTCCCGGTTCGCGTCGCTGGGTGTGTCGGACCCTTCAGCCGTTATACACGATCCGTTTCGATGGGCAGAAGCAGACGTCGGGGGGCGAGCAGGGCCCGGCTCACCGGATTGTCGGGCTCCGGATCGAGTCCGCGCCCCGGCAGCATCCGCACATCGCGCGGCGGTACGGCCGTGGCGCAGGCGGGGCACTCTCCGTAGGAGCCCAGTTCGGTGCCGCAGGTGGCGTGTGTGAACACGCGCATGGGGAGGACGCCTTCGATGTGTTCGCGGCCCCAGAGTCCGAGGGAGCGCAGGACGGGCCAGAGGGCGATGCCGCGCTCCGTCAGGACGTACTCGTCGCGCGGAGGTGACTCCTGATAGCGCCGCTTCTCCAGGATGCCGGCCTGCTCCAGCCTCTTGAGGCGGGTGGCGAGGACGGCGCGGGGGACGCCGAGGTGGGTGAGGAAGTCGTTGTAGCGGCGTACTCCGTAGAAGGCGTCGCGCACGACGAGCAGCGTCCAGCGCTCGCCGACGACCTCCAGGGCTCGGGCGATCGAGCACTGCTGGGCGGAGTAGTCCTTGCCGAGGGCCATGGCCTCATCTTAACCAATTCAAGGTTCGATGAACGAACTCACCGTGTTACGGTCAACGCGTTCCTGAGTTCATTCACCGAACCTTGAAGGGCGACACCTCGCCATGTCCTCAACACCCGTGGCCACGAGCCCCGCCACCTCCGTCACCACCCGCGGTGCCGGGCCCGCCGCGGGTGCCACGCTCGCCGTCACCAGCGCGGCGACGACCGTCGCGCTCATGAACTACACCGTCCCGATGCTCACGCTCCCCGACCTGACCGCCGACTTCGGCACCGCGATATCGGCCCAGGCATGGCTCCTGAACGGCGCCCCGCTCGGCCTCGCGGCCCTCCTGCTGGTCGCGGGCAGCCTCGCCGACGACTACGGCCGGCGCAGACTCTTCCTCGCGGGCACGCTCGGCCTGGCGCTCACGACCGGTCTCGGCGCGCTGGCCGACTCCACCCTCACCTTCACCCTCGCCCGGATCGCGCAGGGCGCCTCCAGCGCCGCGATCATCGCCAGCAGCCTCGGCCTCCTCGTGCACGCCTTCCCGGCCGGTCCGGGCCGCATCAGGGCCACCGGCGTCTGGGGAGCGTTCGTGAGCGCGGGAATCGCCGCCGGGCCGCTGCTCGCCGGGGCGCTGGGTACGTACGGCTGGCAGCAGCCGTACGCCGTACTCGCCGTGGCGGCCCTCGCCATCGCCGTCCTCGCCTTCCGTACGCTCACCGAATCCCGCGCCCCGCGCGGCGGGCGCCCCGACCTCGTGGGCGCCGTCGTGCTCGGCGCGGCCATGACCGCCCTGCTGAGCGCGCTGACGCTGGGCCGCGACGGATGGCTGCGTACGCCCGTCGTCCTGCTGCTGGTGGCCGCCGCCCTACTGACCGCTGTCTTCGCCGCCGTGGAGCGGCGCGGCGGCGCCCCGCTGATCGATCCGGGGCTGCTGGGCCGGCGGCCGTTCCAGGCGGCCACGGCCGGCGCGCTGTTCACGGGGCTGGCGGTGATCGGACTGTTCAGCTACCTGCCGGCGCTGCTCATGCGGACGCTCGGCATCTCCCCGATGGGCGCGGCGGGGCTGTTCGTACTCTGGTCGGGCACGGCCTTCCTGGTCGCGCTCCAGACCCGCCGCCTCGCGGGCCGCGTGGCCGCCCGCCACCAACTGGCGCTGGGCTTCGCCCTGCACGCGGCCGGCGCCCTGTCGATGCTGGGCGCGGTGGGCACGGGATCGTGGGGACGCCTGGTGCCGGGACTCCTCGTCGCGGGCGCCGGCAGCGGCCTGCTGAACGCCGCGCTGCCCCGCCTGTCGGTCGAGTCCGTCCCCCAGGAGCGCGCGGCGATGGGCTCGGGCGCGAACAACACGGCCCGCTACATCGGTTCGGCGGCGGGAGTCGCCCTGATGATCGCGGTGGCGACATCGGCGGACACCCCGCAACACGGCACGGACCTGGCGATCCTGGTGTCGGCGGGGGTGACGGTGCTGGGGGCGGCGCTGGTGCTGGCGCTGCGGGACCGGCCCGCGGCGCGGAGCTGACCCTCGTACGCACGCGAACACCCCCACCCGCCCGCACACCCTCTGTGCCCGACCCGAACCCCCTCCGTCCCCGCTGTCCGAACGGCCTCCACCCCGACCGGCGTACAGCAGTACGGTGTGGACCATGCGCCCCGACATCCCTGCCGACCACACCACTGAAGCCGAGCGCCTGCTGCGCACAGCGGCCCAGTACCCCGAGGACCGCGAGCCGCTGCTCCTCCAGGCCGCCGCCCACCTGGAACTGGCCGGCGCCCGCGACCGCGCCACCGGCCTCTACGACGACCTCCTCACCGGCGCCCCGGACCACCCCCACCTGGTGAAGGCGCTCAAGGCCGCGAACCTGTGGGAGTACGGCCACGAGGCCGAGGCCCGCGCGATCATCGAGGGCCTGCGCATCGCCGAACCGCTGGAACCGGCGCCGTGGGAGATCGTGGCGGAGACGCTGGAGGCCCACGACGAACTCGAAGCGGCCCACGACTCCTACACCACGGCCCTCAACCTGCTCCTGACCCCGGGCGAGGAAGTCCCGTACTCCGCGGGCTCCCTCCTCCTCGGCCGCCACCGCCTGCGCCGGCTGCTGGGCCTGGACCACGACGACTGGGACGCCCTCGGCGACCAGGTGAACAAGACGTCCGTCCCCCTCGACGAACTCCACGACCCCAAACGCCTCTGGGCCCTCGGCTCCGACAACCCGGCCGAACTCCAGGCCGAGATCGCCCGCCTGCGGGCCGAACTGGGCTCGTACCGCTCGGCCCTCTCCCGCCCCTTCCCGGTCGCGGTCCTGCACTGGCCGGCCGCGGAACTGACGGAACTCCTCACGGCGTACCCCGAGCTCCGCTCCGAGTACCCGTCCCGCGAGGCCCACCTCGCCCAACTGGAGTCCTCCCTACGCGAACTCGCCGCCACGGGCACCCCGAACCTGGGCATCGTGACGGGCACGGTCCCCTCCTACGAGGCCTTCGCCGCCTCCGAAGCCGCCTCCCCCTCGGACCCGACCCTGCTCCCCCAGTACGCCACGACCCTCGCCGCCCGCGGCCGCGCCACGGCCTGGCCCCCGGCCCGCAACGCAACATGCTGGTGCGGCTCGGGCCGGGCGTACAGGGAGTGCCACGGGGTGGGTTAGCAGCGGGTCCTGGTTGCGTAGCTCTGATGCGCAGCCCGAGACCAAGGGGGTTCACGTCCCCGATGTCTGTCTCTCCGAACCATTTCAAGGGCACCTAACAAGCAGAACAGGACAGCGAGTGCTTCCCCTTGATTTTTCAGCCGCAACCAATATGGCGACCAGCCCGGCTATGGCCGACGACCCCGAGCTTGAGCTGGTTTACCAGGCAATCCGTGGCCTCGATAGAACGGGGGAACGGTTTGCGATCGTACTGCGGGAGACAATCGACCAACTGCTGAATGGTGAGACCACCGGACGTTACGACTGGAAGACCCTCTTCAAGACAGAGAAAACACACGCAGGCACCATCGTAGAGATCAACCTGCAGCGGGAGTTCAAGTTCGCGGATGGCGTGGAAATGGACTACCGTATCGGCGGCATTGATGTCGACTGCAAGTACTCGCAGCAGTTCGGCGGCTGGATGATCCCTCCCGAAGCCAAGGGCCATATTTGCCTCCTCGTCTGGGCCGACGACTACAAGAGCCGCTGGAGTGCGGGGCTTATGCGCATAAAAGATGAGTGGCTCAACGGTGGCAAGAATCGCGATCTGAAGCTCACTGTCAAGTCAGAACATCGCAACAAGATCACCTGGATTTGGAAGGACGAAGCGCTACCGGAGAATGTTCTGCTGCATATGGATGCAACCGACCGTGCAGTTGTCTTCTCATCCACTTCTGGGCAGACCAGACTGAATGAACTGTTTCGCCGGGTCCAGGAACGGCGCATCGGGCGCAATGTCGTCCGGACTGTGGCCCAGCAGAAGGACTACATGAAACGGGTCCGGGGCAACGGCGGTGCGCGTTCAGCGCTCCAGCACGAGGGAATCGTCATCATGGGTGACTACGCCAGCCACAGAAAGATCGCAAAGGACTTGCACCTGCCCCTCCCGCGAGAGGGAGAGTTCGTCAGTGCCCGACTGACGCGCGCAGAGCCCCGACACGCTGAGCGGCCACAAGTTATCCTTGACGACGCTCATTGGGTAGTCGCGAGCCCTGACGACCCCAGGAAGCCAGGTCCCACGCTTCCAAAGCACACAGCCTTGTAGAAAAATGCAAGCTGTACAGCCAGATACTGCGCAACATCAGGGCAGGGGTGCTGAGCACAATCACCCAAACGGAGATTTGAAAGATATCGCATGGATTCCACGTCACCATGGACCCCGCCAGAGGGCTCTTGGGCGTCCTCATCGGCACGGCGCCGCAATATGCAGGCAATCAGGAGCCGCGACACTAAGCCCGAACTCCTGATCCGGCGCCTCGTGCACGCACAGGGGCTCCGTTACCGCGTGGCCACCCGACCGTTGGCAGGCCTTCGCCGGACAGCGGATCTGGTATTCCGCCCGGCGAAGGTCGCGGTATTCATTGACGGCTGCTACTGGCATGGGTGCCCAGAGCATTACGTGGCACCTAGAACGAACTCGGGTTATTGGTCGACCAAAGTGGCTGGAAATATCGCCCGCGATCGAGACACCGATCAGCGGCTATCTGAGGCCGGCTGGTCAATCCTGCGGTTCTGGGAGCACGAATCACCCGACGACTGCGCTCTCAAGATCACTCAAACGGTCACGCGATTGCGGTCCGGGAAGCGCTGATTGGACAACAACTGGAGGCTCGATTTCCCCCAGACTCCCATCCTCCTCCGACCCCGCTTCAAGTGCAGCGGCGATCCACTCGCCCACGGCCTGCGCGACTGGCGGCGGAAATGCGTTGCCGACCTGTCGGTAGGCAGCCGTTTTGCGGCCATGGAACTTCCATGAATCCGGAAAGCCTTGAATGGTTGCCGCCTGGCGAACGGTGAGCTTCGGCCCTTTCTGCGCGAAAAGATCCCGCTCTTTATCCACCATCTCATCGGGGTCGTTCGCAACTCCGAGGCCGCAGACACCCAACTCTCCCCAGGCTTTCTTGGCCCGCGTGGGGCCTAGGTCGGCCCCACCGTGCTTCTTTGACCCGCCAACAACCGTAGGCGCTACACCCCGAGACGCCTTCTGATGCCAGTCCGCGTATGCGGCATCAGCCCGGGGGTCATCAACGGAGTCAAAGCGGTCCCGCATCGAACTTTCAAGAGCTTCAGCAACGGTCCGGCCTGGAATACTCGGCCTCTTTGTCCATCGAAAATGCTTAGCATACTGCCCCTTCATCGCTACGAGAATAGCTCGCGGACGCAGCTGGGGAACACCGAAGTCCTTTGCTTCCAGAATATCCCAGAAGCATTTCTCATAGCCCAGTTCCTTCAGGTCTTTCTCGATCCCGTCACAGTACGACTCGAACTTCTTGTCCAACAAGCCGCGGACGTTCTCGATCATCACCGCCTTGGGTTGCAGCGATTTGACCATTTTGAGCATCGTAGGAAAAAGATCGCGTTCATCGTCTTGGCCTAGCTGTTTTCCCGCCACCGAAAAGGGCGGACATGGCACACCGCCTGCCAAGAGGTCTAGAGATTCCTCAAATTTTTCATCTTCATCTAGCCCCAACTTCAACCGCAGATTCTTCTTGAGGTCATTAAGATCGAGCCCCTTCAAGTCCTCCTCGATAACCTCGCAGCCATTCCATTCTTCGTTTTCCGTAACGTTCTTCCGAAGTGTGGCGCATGCGTGCTTGTCGATCTCGATTAGCGCGAGGTGTTTGAACAGCGCGTTGTGCAGTCCTACCGCCTGGCCACCCGCACCCGCGCAGATCTCAACCGAAGTGAACTTGCGTTCAGTACTGGTCATGCACCCTCCTTACGAACGTTCCTGACAGCCACTCTTTGCAAGTAGCCCTTACAGAGGGTGACATGTTCCACTGACAACGCGCCCCTTCTGTTTGCGGCACGACTCATCGGGCCTGGAACTTCACCCACACCGCAGCGAACACTCATACGATATTGCCCATGCGTAGCCCTGCATGGACCCGGGATGAGTTGCTGTTGATCTGTGCGCGCCTCGTCGACAACGACTGGCGCCAACTGCGCGCCTACCAGGCGCCCACCAGGGAGCTTGCGGAGCTGCTGCGCTCGCTCCCGCTCCACCTTGGTGCCGCACATGAGCTTCCTGAGTTCCGATCCGCTACCAGCGTCAGCCGCAAGAGCGCCGACCTCATCACCAGCCGCCCAGGTTATACGGGACCAGCCACCAGGGGCGGCCAGCTCACCAGGGAGATCGCCGAAGCCTTCGGCGCACACGAAGCAGAGATGATGCAGGCTGCACGTGGCCTTGAGGCAGGAATCAGCTCCGGCGCACTGGTCGCGATTCCTGAGCAGCCGGACGAGATGGGAGAAGACGGCTCCACTGCTCTGGAAGGACGCCTCCTGGCCAGGTGGGCTCTCTTCCGCGAACGCAACCCCCGCCTCCGGAAGCAGAAGATCGCTGAGACCAGGAGACTGGGCAGCCCTCTTGAGTGCAGCGTGTGCGCGTTCAACTTCAGCAAGATGTACGGAGCACTCGGGGCGGACTACATCGAGGTCCACCACGTGCTCCCCCTCCACGCGGCCGGCCCTCGAGAGACGCGCCTCGAAGATCTCGCCCTGCTGTGCGCGAACTGCCATCGCATGTGCCACAGAAGCCATCAAGGCACAGCGTGGCGCACGCCAGATACCTTGAGACAAGTGATGGCAAGGGGCGGCGCGACGGGCGACTCTCCGTAGCGCTCCACCGCCAATGAAGCCGTGGGCGTCAGGCGGCGTCAGCTTCGAAGCGCATCTGCGCCCGATCCAAAATCGCATCCGGATCACCGCCTTGAGCACTCAACCAGTGGAGCAAGTCAGCGATGAGGTCCGTTGCCGATTCCTCCAGCACTGACAGACGGCCCACACCGAGCAACTGCCTCCCGTCCACGGCGAGGCGGTAGTTATCCATCACTGACATCGCACGCCGAACACGCAAACAGTGGCCATCCTCTATTCCGGTCGCGAACTCACACCACACCGCCTTGCCCGTGGCCGTCTGGTCAGTGCCCCAGTTCGCCGACATTCCGGCCAGCAAGTGAAGGCCCCGACCGCACTCGGCACCACATTGCGGGTCGCGGACCGCCGGAACCGCACGGCTCGTGTCGTGGACTTCTACGCGAAGCGTGCCATTCCGCGGCTCCATCACAAGGGCCGAAGGCGCACCTTCACCTACGTGCTTGATCACGTTGCTCGCAAGTTCCGTGACTGCTAACTGGACCTCGTCAGACAGCGCAAGCATCCCCCACTCGGCAAGTTGGTCCCGAACGGTTCGGCGGAGCAGTCGCAGTATCGCCGGGTCAGCCTCGAATGTCAGAACACAACGGAGACCGTCCGCTGTGACTCCACCCCTGCACACGTGAGTGCTCCTTCCTCTGCCACGCCAGCACTTCACGTCGCACCCATGCGACTGCACTGCGTAGCGACTCCGTTACGAGTATGGAGCTGAGAAGTCTCTCCATGCAACTTCTCATGACACTCTGTCGAGTGAATCCGTCGGCGTATCAAGGTCGGTGCAGTGCAACCCTGTTGGCTGACCCAGCCGATGACCACTCAGGATGCGAGGTGTCTCCATGTCATCGAAGACCACGACACGCCGCCGTCAGCTCGGCGCCATGATGCGCAAGCTCCGGGCGAGCAAAGGCATGACATTGGAGGAAGCCGGGCGACTGGTCGGGATCTCGAAGGCGACCGTCAGCCGGTATGAGACTCAGGAAGGACCGGTGAAGTGGCCCATCGTGGACGCTCTCTGCCGTGAGTACGACGCGAGCGACGCAGAGCGGAACGCAGTTGTGGCCTTGGCCAAGGATGCCAAGCGACAAGGCTGGTGGGGGCCGTTCAGTGACTCGATCCCAGCTGACATGAGCCTCCTCCTAACGCTTGAAGACGAAGCGTCTCGGGAAGACCACTTCTCCTGTGTCTATGTGCCAGGGCTTCTTCAGACCCGCAACTACAACACGGCGATCCAACAGGCGAACGAGATGCGCCTCGCTCCACAGGAGGTCGAACGCCTGGTAGACATCCGGATGAAGCGGCAGGAAATCCTGAACCGCGCTCAGCCACCGCATCTCTGGGCAATCCTTGATGAGTCGGTGATCCGGCGGGTGGTCGGCTCACGCGAGATCATGCGTGAGCAACTGAGCCACCTCCTGCAAGCCAACGAGTCACCAGACATCACGCTTCAGATCCTGCCGTTCGCCAAGGGAGCACACACTGCCGCACTGGGCAGTTTCGTGATTCTGGGCGGCGCCGAGCCATCTCTGGACGTGGTCTACGTCGACCTGCACGTCGGCTCACTCTTCATGGAGAAGGACGAGGAACTGAACCGATACCGACTTGCGTTCGACTACTTGCGCGCCCAAGCGTTGGACATGTCCGCTTCATCGCTCCTGATCGAGCGTGTTCGCGAGGAGATCTGATGGTTCCCGTTACTACGTCCGCAGAGGCAGTTGTGTGGTTCAAGTCTTCCTACAGCGGAGGCAACACCACGGAGTGCGTCGAGGTCGCGGAGCTGGCCGGCATAACCGCCGTACGCGACTCGAAGGTACCCACAGGCCCTCGGATCGCCGTACAGCACGGCGCGTGGGCCGACTTCGTCGGCGCGCTGCGCGCGTCGCGGCTTGTCTGAGCGAGGTCGCCTCCGGCGCTCCCTCCCGGTAGGGACGACAGCGGTCGCCGTGGTCTGTGGTGCGATCTAGCCTGGAATGGAGTACATCCGTTCGCTTGGCTGAGAGGAGTGATCGCCATGGCGGGCCGGAGTCGGAGCGAGGTCGAGTCGGAGATCAAGGAGACGCTCGGTCTCGTACCGCATTTCATGGGGCAGATCCCCGATGACCTGCTGGATGCCGAGTGGGAGATCTTCAAGAGGATCGAACTCGGCGAGACGCTTATCCCGAACAAGTACAAGGAACTGATGGGGATAGCGTTGCATTCGGAGACGAAGTGCCGCTACTGCATTCTCTTCCACATGGAGGCCGCGAAGATGTTCGGGGCCACCGACGAGGAGATACAGGAAGCTGTCCACTACGCGAAGAACAGCGTCGGCTGGAGCGTGTACCTCAACGGTATGCGTGAGGACTACGACGAATTCGCGCAGGAACTCGGGCAGATGAAGGACTACTTGGCGTCGAAGGGCTGAGACCATGCGTCTTGAGTGGGCCAGGCCGGGTGTCGTGCGGGCGACCGCTCACGCTTATGAGATGGCCGCGCTCGTTTCCGCCGCCCGATTGGTGGCCGAGTCCGCTCCGCCTGAGATTCCTCCCGAGGCGTTGGAGCAGCTTCGTCAGATTCTCGGTGAGTACGACGCGCAGGCGTTGCGTCTGCGCGAAGCGTCATCCCCTGTGGACGGCGCCTGAGCGCAGGCGCTCTCCGTCCCCGCCTTCGATTGGGCCTCGCAAGTGGCTCGGCCTGCTGAACGCGGGGGCGTCAGGGGCGGAGTACCACCCGGGGGCGGGTGGGGCCCTTGGTGGCCAGGTGGAGTTTGGTGAGGACCGCCGTGATCAGTTCCTGGGGGTGGTCGCGGACCAGGGACAGGGTCACGCTCAGGACCGCGACTCCGTGGGATTCCAGGAGGAGGCGGCGGCGGAGCGTGGCGCGGTATTCCGTGATGCCCAGGTGGTATTCCGCCGAGTCGACCTCCAGCGCGACGCCCTCGTAGGGCCAGTAGGCGTCCGGGCGGGCCAGGAAGGTGCCCGACGGGGTGAGGAGGGTGGGGTTCCAGAGGGGGTCGGGGATGTTGGCGTTGAGGAGGGTGTCGCGGGTTTCGCCCTCGGCGATGGAGCGGATGCCGACGCGGAGGTCGTCCAGCACCGCTCGGACCGCCGGGTTGCGCAGGGCGTGGGACGCGTGGAGTTCGGCGCGGAGGTCGTCCGGGTGGCAGCGGCCCTTCTGGACCGTGCCCACCAGGAGTGCGCGGACGCGGTCGGGGGACGATTCGTGCGCCGCGAAGTCGGAGGCCGCTCGGACCGCCCGGACGCAGGGGATGCCCTCGCCGCGGAGGGTCGGCGGCCAGCGGCGCGTGGGGTGGAGGTGGACGTAACCGCGATCGCGGAGCCGGCGGCCCGAGCAGACCAGGACGTCGGCCCGGTCGGTGCGGGCGCCGCGTACGCCGTAGATGGCCAGGACCGCCTCGCCCGTCAGTACGGCGGTGCGGCCCGACATCGCGGAGGCGTCCCGGGCCGCGAACAGGACCGCCGCCAGTAGCTGTTGCCAGACGTCCGGCTTGCCCGTCTGTATCAGGACGACCCCCGGCAGCAGCCGCTGCCAGCGACCGCCCGGTGCGCAGCGGCGTGCAGCCGTGCTGGCGGCCAGGCCCGTGGCGCGCAGTTGGCCGGAGGTCGCCAGCCGCATCTGTGTGCGGGCGAGGCGGTCGATCGCCGCTGTGTCTGCTCTCGTGGGTGTCGGCATGGATACGTCCTGCCCACCCGTGACTCTGTGTAGTGGAGAGCGCGGAATGTTGTTGCTTTGTGTGGTGTGGGAAGCGTTCAACGCCCGTTCAGCGCGGGGAGCAGGTGCGTCTCCTCGTAGGTGAAGTGGTCTTCCAGCTCCTTCGCCAGCCGTTCCAGCTCCTGCCGGAGGGCGTCGGGGGTGGCAGGCGGGTCGTCCCGCAGTTTCGTCAGCGCCGCCGAGACACCGCGGTGTTCCGCGCGCAGGCGCTCCAACACGGGTGCCAGCTCGGGGAATTGCCGGTCGAAGGCCGAGAACGCGCCGTCCTCGGCGGTGTGGTGCGCGCTCAGCGACTCGCAGAAGCTCAGGCAGTGGAGCAGCAGCCCCCCATCGAGGGACACGGCGGATGCGGGGGTGGCGCGGAGTGCTGCCAGCTCGGCTCGTAGCTGGGCGTGGACTCGTACGAGCTCCTCCCCTATCGCCCGGTTCCGCGCCGGGTCCGTCAGCGTCAGGGGGTGCAGGGCGACCACCGGGATCGTACGGTCGGTGCCCGCCTGATACGCGGCGAAGCCCGGGTCCCGTGCGGCCTGGAGGGCGTACTGGTGGTCGCGCTCCTCGCCCTGGAGCGGTTCGGCGCGGGCCGAGAACGTGGCGACGCCACCCTCCTCGCTGCCGATCTCGACGGTGACCCGGCTGTCGGCGAGGAGGTTGAAGTACCAGCCCGGATGCACGGGGCCGCCCGCGTTGGAGGCGAAGACCAGGAGGCGTTCGCCGTCGCGCGCGTACGCGGCGGGGTTCGTACGCCGCTCGCCGCTCCTGGCGCCCAGCGTCGTCAGCAGGACGAGCGGCGCGCCCTCGAACATGCCGCCCACCCGGCCGCCGTTCGCCCGGAACTCCTCGATGATCAGCCGGTTGAATTCCTGGATGCCCTGCCGCTGTTCGGGTTCGGTCATGGGGTCGCCCTCTCCGGATACGCTCGACCAGAAGACATGTTCACTTTGCAAGCAAAGATACTTTGGACTCAAAGCTATTGAGAGGGCGGTACGGATGTCAACCGACGGCCGGCGTGACGACGAGGCCGCCGGTCTCGGCGTCGAGGACGGAATCCGTACGTTGTTGCTGCTCATGCCCCGGATGGTCGGGCGTGCGAAGCGGATCAAAATCCCCGCGGAACTGGAGTCGTTCTCCCTCGCGCCCCGCCATCTGTCGCTCTTCGCGTTCCTCCTCTTCGACGGCCCGATGACCGTCAACGCCCTCGCGGCAAGGCTGGAGGTCGCCCCGGCGACGGTGAGCCTGATGGTCGGCGAGCTGAGCCGGCAGGGGATCCTGCGGCGGGAGGCGGACGAGAGCGACCGGCGTCGCACGATCGTCAGCATCAGCGACGAGCACCGGCCCGCCATCGACGGCTGGCTGGCGCGCGGCGCCGGCGCCTGGCGCGGGGCGTTGGAGCCGTTGACTCCGGAGCAGCGGCGGATGTTCGTCGACACTCTTGAGGCGTACGAGCGGGGGCTGGACGGCACCGAGGGGTGAGAGGCGCCCCGGACGGCCCGGGCGGCCCGGACGCCCCGGACAGCGCCTAAGCGGGCGCCGGGGGCAGGAACTCCGCGATCAGCGCGCGCAGTTCCGCCGGTCGGTCCAGGTGTACGTCGTGCCCCGCCCCCGCCACAACCTCGACCCGCGTCCCCGCCGGGTGGCGTACGCGCATCTCCTCGGCCTCCGACGCCGGCATGGCGCCCTTCTCGCCCCGCACCACAAGCGTGGGGCAGCGCACCTGGTCCCACTCCGCCCAGAACGAGCGGACGCCGCTCTCCGCCACGCAGCCCACCATCACGTCCCGGTCGACGCGCGAGTACAGCCCGTCGGGACGGACCTCCAGGCCCGCCGCCCAGGCCAGGCCCGCCGGGCCGCCGCCGAAGAAGCGGACCGCGGCGTCGGCCGATTCGAACGGGACCGGCCACGAGTCCAGCCACCTCCCGATCTTGCCGGGCAGTTCGGGGGCCGGGCCCCTGGGTCCGGCCTCCACCAGGACCAGCGCGCGGACGAGATCCGGGTGGGCGGCGGCGGTGAGCAGGGCCGTGAGCCCGCCGAGGGACTGGCCGATCAGGACGGGGCGGTCCAGGGCCAGTTCCCCGGTGACGGCTACGACGTCGCGCACGTGCGCCGCGCGCGAGACATCCTTGGGAAGGCGGTCGCTCATGCCGTGGCCCCGCGCGTCGTAGCCGACCAGGCGGTAGCGGGGACCGAGCAGGCCCGCGAGTACGTCCCACTCCGCCGTGTGGCCCGCGAGACCGTGGAGCAGCAGGACGGGCACGGCACCGGAGTGGTCGGCGTCGGCGTGATCGCCGGGATCGGCGTCGCCGGGGGCGAGGCCGACGCCGGCGGATCGGGCGGAGGGCTCCCGTCCGTACTCCGTACAGGCGAGCCGTACGCCGTCGTCCGTCGTGATCGTCGTGTGCCGTGCCCTCGGTATCAAGTCCGCCCCGTCGCTGAACGCCTCCGTACCGCTGTACGTACTGAAGAGCACTCCCCCCTGGTTGCTGGGTGGGTGAACCGGGCGGTCCGGTTCACCCGCTCAGCGCGTGCGAGATCGTGTAGATCAGCAGGCCCGCGAGCGCGCCCACCACCGTGCCGTTGATGCGGATGAACTGGAGGTCGCGGCCGATGTGGGCCTCGATCTTCTTCGACGTGTGCTTGCCGTCCCAGCTCGCGACCGTGTCGGAGATCAGGGACGTGATCTCGCCCCGGTACGTCGTCACCACGTAGTCCGCCGCGTCCTCCACCCAGCCCTCCAGCTTCCGCTGGAGCCTGCCGTCCGTCGCCAGGCGGGCGCCGAGCGAGAGGAGGGAGGCGCGGGCGCGCAGGCGCAGTTCGCTGCGGTCGTCCTCGGACGCGGCGATGATCATCGCGCGTACGGAGGACCACGCGGACGCGATGATGTCCTGCACCTCGGGGCGCGCCAGCAGGTCGGACTTGAGGCGCTCGACACGCGCGCGCGTCTCCGTGTCCGACTGAAGGTCGGAGGCGAAGTCCGTGAGGAAGCGGTCGATCGCGCCGCGCGCCGGGTGGGTCGGCATGTCGCGCATCTCCGTGACGAAGCGCAGCAGTTCCTTGTAGACGCGGTCGCCGATCCTGCGGTCGACGAAGCGCGGCGTCCAGCCGGGGGCGCCGCCCTGTACGGCGTCCATGACCGAATCTCCGTGCTCGACCAGCCAGTCGTGCGCGCGGGCGCAGATCAGGTCGACGGCGCGGTGGTGGGCGCCGTCCTCGACCACGCGCTCCAGCGTCTTCCCTATGCCGGGGGCGATCTCGGCGGCGTCCGCGCGGCGGGTGATCGCCTCGCCGACGACCGCCTGGACGTCGCTGTCCCGCAGGACGGTCAGCGCACCGCGCAGGGCCGTGGCCAGCTCGTCCGTGACGCGGTCGGCGTGGGCGGGCTCGGCGAGCCAGGCGCCGAGACGGCCGCCGATGTTCAGGCCGCGCAGCCGGGTCCGTACGACGTCGGAGGAGAGGAAGTTCTCCCCCACGAACGAGCCGAGCGACGCGCCGAGTTGGTCCTTCTTGTTCGGGATGATCGCGGTGTGCGGAATCGGCAGGCCGAGCGGGTGGCGGAAGAGAGCCGTGACGGCGAACCAGTCCGCGAGCGCGCCCACCATGCCGGCTTCGGCCGCCGCCGCGACGTAGCCGGGCCAGCCCGTGACGCCCGAATTCTCGGCCCAGGTGGCGAGGATGTAGATGATGGCGACGAAGATCAGCAGGCCGGTGGCGGTCGTCTTCATACGGCGGACGCCGCGCCGCTTCTCCTCGTCG
>NZ_JARJHW010000071.1:0-32664 GCF_040560175.1 Streptomyces panacea | reverse complement strand
CCGCCGCCACCCTCATCACCGTGCCGGTCGTACTGGCCGCCGTCATCGGACAGAAGTATCTGGTGGCCGGACTGACCTCCGGCGCCTCCAAGGGCTGAGAAGCCGCCGCCCGGCGGGAGCCGCACCACGGCCTCCGCACCGGTCCAGGGCCGACCCCACGCCCCCGACATCCGGAAAGAGAACACACGCATGAAGATCGTCGACGCGAAGGTCGTCGTCACCAGCCCCGGCCGCAACTTCGTCACCCTGAAGCTGACGACCGACGAGGGCCTCACCGGCCTCGGCGACGCCACGCTCAACGGCAGGGAACTCGCCGTCGTCAGCTATCTCACCGACCATGTGGCACCGCTGCTCGTCGGCCTCGACCCGCACCGCGTCGAGGACACCTGGCAGTCCCTGTACCGGGGGGCGTACTGGCGGCGTGGCCCGGTGACGATGGCCGCCATCGCCGCCGTCGACGTGGCGCTGTGGGACATCAAGGCGAAGGCCGCGGGGCTCCCGCTCTACCAGTTGCTGGGCGGCGCCAGCCGCGAACGCGTCGGCACCTACGGCCACGCCAACGGCCGGGACATACCCGAACTCCTCGACTCCGTACGGGCCAGACTGGCCGAGGGATACCCCGCCGTCCGCATCCAGTCCGGCATCCCCGGTCTCAAGGCCGTCTACGGGGTGTCCGACACCGACGACGCCGGTGCGCCGGTCCTCCACCAGCAGGCCCGCCCGCTGGTGGAGGACTGGGACACCGCGGCCTATCTGCGGCACATCCCGGCCGTCTTCGACGCGGTACGCGCCGAGTTCGGCGCCGAACTGCCGCTGCTCCACGACGCCCACCACCGGCTCACCCCGATCCAGGCCGCCCGGCTCGGCAAGGACCTGGAGCCCTACCGGCCGTTCTGGCTGGAGGACTGCACGCCCGCCGAGAACCAGGAGGCACTGCGCCTGGTACGCCGCAACACCACCACGCCGCTGGCCATCGGCGAGGTGTTCAACACGGTGTACGACTACCAGACCCTGATCACCGAGCAGTTGATCGACTACGTACGGTCGGCGGTCACCCACTTCGGCGGGGTCACCCCGCTCCGTAAACTCTTCGACTTCGCCGCTCAGTACCAGATCAAGAGCGCCGTGCACGGGCCCGAGGACATCTCCCCGGTCGGGATGGCCGCCGCCGTCCATCTCGACCTCGCCGTGCACAACTTCGGCATCCAGGAGTACTCGGGCCACACCCCCCTCACCGAGGAGGTCTTCCGCCACGCCTACACCTTCACGGACGGGCATCTGCATCCGGGCGAGACCCCCGGCATCGGCGTGGAGCTGGATGAGGAGCTGGCCGCCGCCCACCCGTACGACCCGGCGTATCTGCCGGTCAACCGCCTCCACGACGGGACCGTCCACGACTGGTGAGCCGCCAGCGCCGTGGCGGTGGCACCGCTGCGGGAAGGGGCATCGCTCCGGGAGGGGGCAGGGCGTACGGGAAGAGAAACTCGGTCACGACCGGTACTCCGGTGCGGTGCGGGGTGTACGGCGCTCGCCGGTGACCTTCGAGGCCGGCAGACGGCCGGCCTTGGAGGTGCCCTTCAGCGTGTCGCCGTCGACCGTCACGTCGAAGGCCAGGTTCAGCCGCAAGGGCTTGCGGACGGCCTGCTTCCAGGTGAGCCGGTCGCCGTCGAGGACGATGCCGTCCATCGGCACCTCTTCGCCGGCCGCGCGGGCGGTCCCGGTCAGGACACCGCCCTGCCCGCGGAGTTCGATCACGGCCTTGATCACTCCGACGGGGGTGGAGATGGACAGGTTCCAGATGCCTTCTGCGGACATGCCGATGATCTTCCTGACAGGGGGAATGCGGATGGTCGTACGAAGCTCACGGGCGAGTGGTCAGAGGGTGGCGGCCACCGGGCCCCGCGCACGCCAGACGGTGCCGCGTCGTTCATGGGCGAACAGTTCCTCGACGGCGTGCGCGATGCGGGGGCCCACCTCGCGCTCCAGCAGGTACAGCGCCAGGTCGAGCCCGGAGGTGACGCCGGCGCCGGTGACCAGGTCGCCGTCGTCGACGACGCGGGCACGGACCATGTGGGCGCCGGTGGCGTCCAGCATCTCCAGCCCCAGGTGATGGGTGGTGGCGTGGCGCCCTTCCAGCAGGCCGGACATGGCCAGGACGAGCGAACCGCCGCAGACGGTGGCGACCGTCGTCCGCGGGTCGTCCATCGCCCGCTTCAGCAGCACGGGCAGTCCGGTGGTCAGCGTGCGGCCCAGCAGTACAGGAATGAACTCGTCCTGCCTCCACTCGCCGGCCCCCACCCCATGGTCGGGAACCTCGCCGTGTTCACCGACTCGACCGGAGGCGCCGGGGACCACGATCAGGTCCGCACGCCGCGGGTCGAGGGCGGCGGTGGCGCGCAACGCCAGCCCTCCGGTGCCGCTGACCACCTCGCGGGGTCCTTCCGCGGAGACCAACTCCACGCTCACCGCGCCCTCGGAGGCGACGCCGCCGGCGTACAGCACCTCGTAGGGGGCGATGGCATCGAGCGGGTCGAAGCCGTCGAAGAGGACGATCTGGGTGTGCATGGATGTTCCTCCGGAGTGTCGATCTCTGTCGCACGTTCCGAAGTCAACCGGTCGGCGCCATGTTCTCCCAGTGGCATGAATGACAGCTTTCAACGGGATATCGCCAGAGGCTCCGCGAGGGCTCGGGACCCGCGAGGACCAGCACCCCGCCGGGTGTGGACGGACCAGCCGTGCCGCCGGACCCGGAGCCGTCCCGGTGGTCCGGGGCGTCGTGCCCCGTGCCCCCGTGCGCCGTGCCCGGCGGGCATCGCCAGGCCCTGCGCGTGTGTGCCTGTCGTGCTGTACTGGCCAGATGAAGCGCAAGCACACGCGGGCCTTCGTCACACTCCCCGAGCGGCCCGGCAAGGCGGGCCGCGGTACCGCCGGCGCCGAGCGGGCCGAGCGTGCGGAAGCGGTGCGCACCAGGGTGCGGCTCATGATCGAGATCACCGCGCGGGCAGGTTCGTACCGGAAGGGCCTGGTCCAGGCCGCCGAACGGCTCAGCCCCGAGGAAGCGGAGATCCTCGCCGATCTGGAGGCGCACGGACTTCAGGTACCGCAGCTGCGGGACGTACTGCGCGGCGGCCATCTGCTGGTGGACGATCCGCGGCTGTACGAGAAATGGCGGTCCGCCAAGGGCAGCCACCCACGGCTGTCCAGCCACCACCGCGACATCGACAAGAAGCGCTACCCCGACATCGGGATGCGCGGACACGTCGTACGGGAGAAGCTGCACGGCCGCACGGCCCAGGGCACCTGGGTGCAGTTGGAGAAGACCCCGGCCGCGTTCGGCGGGCCCAAGCTGCCCCGTCCGAGCGATCTGCGGCACCTGATGGACTACGTGGTGTACAAGTTCACCGACAGCAATGTCGGGCCCTGGGGGCTGTCGCGGATGACCGAGCGGCGCCCGCTGTATCTCGCGCCGGTCCTGGCGATGCCCACGTCCCTGTCGCCCCCGATCGCACGGTCCCTGACGCAGGCGTTGCGCCACATCGAGGCGAACGACGACGTCACGGCCGTGTCCCAGGACCTCGCGTCCCGGTTCCCCCCGCCCGACCGGCCGGATCTGGCCGGCGAGCTGGGCCAGGCGCTGTCCGGCCGGGCCGGCCGGGGTCTGTTCGGCAGCTCCGAGGTGTGGGTGACGCAGACCCCGTCCCGTACCGCCGCCGCGGTTCTGCGCGAGAGTCACGCGGTGCCCGCCGGGGGCGGGTGGCAGGCAGGAGGTCCGTCATGAGCGACGATCAGCGCGACACTCCTTCGGCGTCGTCGCCGGGGCCGGGCGAGGTGTCCGTTCCTCAAGGGCTGGTCTCGGCCGTGGTGCACCTGGTGGACACCGGGCCGGTGCTGCTCGGCGCGTACACCATCGCCGAACTCACCGCCGTGGACGCGATCGTGGATTTCCTGGAGGCCCGGCCGTCGGACGACGAACTCGCCGAGGCCGTCCGCTCGTTGGCCGCACGCCAACTGCTCATGGCGGGTTCCTCGGGCGAGGAGGTGCAGGTCCGGGGAGACCTGGGCATCGCCGTGGCGTTCCAGCAGCGGGCCAGGAAGGTGCTCGATGCCCGTACGACCGGAACGACTCCGGGCGAACCGTGGCGGATCCTGCTGCTCCCCCAGCCCGAGCGGATCTGCCTGATGGTCCGCATCGACGCCCTCGGCGTCCACCAGATCGGCCTGTACAAACTCGACGACGCGCTCCACACGCTCACCGACTGGCTGCCCCGGGGCCCGTCGGCGGACACCGATCCGTCGACGGACGCCGACGCCGTACTCACCGGTTCGGAGCGTTCCGCGCTGGTGACGGTCACCCAGTACACCGCGCAGGGCTCGGCCGAGACGGCGGGCACCAGCACCGACCTGGTCCTGGCCCGTAACGAGGGGCGGCTGCACGTCCTTTCCCGGCACCCGCGGCACCGCGACCAGCTGGTGCCGGCCGCGGAGGCCGGTGACAGGGACGGTGTCCGCGAGAGGCTGGAAGACCTCCTGGCCGTGTAGAGGCCGGTGGTGCGGACGCCGTGGTGCCTCACTCCGATCGTCATGGCCGGCGTCTGACATGCGGCGGGTCGCGCGGAGCCGGCGCCGCGCGCCCGCCGGGGACTACGGGACAGCGCTCAGGGGCGCAGTTCGAGGGAGATGTGCGCGGACAGCGCGCGGAGGAAGTCGGCCGCGTCGAAGATCTCGCCCGCCGAGGAGACACCGACCGTCCTGGTCCGTCCCGTGAGGATGCGGTGAACCGCTTCCACCGCGAGCGGCGCGGTGACGGCGTAGATGTCCTGGCCTCTGGCCACGGCGCGGCGTTCGGCGCCGCCGGAGCGCACGACGACATCGACGAGGAAGGTCTGCGCGGACCGCCCGCGCTCGTCGACCGCGGTCGGCGTCGGTGTGTCGGGGGCCGACAGATCCCTGGCCGCCTCCACCGTCATGTAGGTGCACACCTCGGGGATGGCCAGGTGGCTGGGCAGGGTGACGACGTCGGCCATCGTGAACTCTCCGATGACGGCCCGGGTGCCCAGGGGTTCGGGAAAGGACCATTCCAGGGTGGGCGGGGCATCGTCGCGATACTCCAGCCGCCCGTTCGTGTAGCGGACGCGTTCGCCGTTGCGCCGCGTACGGGAGACCTGGCCCGCGACGCGCGTCCCGTCCGTGGGGTGCCAGCCGCTCAGCCCGTACGCGATGTGCGCCTCGTCGGCGGCGGTCCAGTCGCCCATCGCCGCGGTGGCCAGCAGATCGCCCAAGCCGCCGAAGAAGGCCATCGCGGGGACGATCACCGTTCCGGCCGCGCGGGCGCGGTCACGGAAGTGCGCGAACGTGTCCACGTTGGCCTCGACCTCGGCCGCCACATCCACATACGGGACCTCGGCGCGCAGGGCCGCCTCGATCACGGGGGCGGCGGTCGTGGCGAAGGGCCCGGCACAGTTGATCACAGCCGCCACGCCGGCCAGCGCACGATCGAGCGAGGCAGGATCGTCGACGGACGCCGGCCGGACGTCGAGTCCGGGATGGTCCGCCTCCAACTCCTTCAGCTTGCCGGGGTCACGGCCGGAGAGAACAGGGCGCAACCCGCGTTCCCGCAGCCGCGCCACGACGAAGCGCCCGGTGTGTCCGTACGCGCCGTACACCGCGACCGTGTGTCCCGATTCCATGGGGTACTCCTCCTGTGATCGAAAGATCCGCTGAGGACAGTTTGTCGATGGCGGGGTCCCGCACACGAGTGTCCGGAACGCCACGCCCCGTACAATTCCGGACGTGAACACTGTCGCGCTGGCCGTCACCGACGGGATGCTGCACTTCGAACTGTCCGTGGCGTACGAGGTGTTCGGCACCGCCCCGGACGGCGTGGCCGCCCCCTGGTACAACCTCTCCGTCTGCGGGCCGGCCGCCGTGCGGATCGGCAGGTTCCTGCTGGAGCCCGACCACGGCCTCGACCGGCTCCCACTCGCCGACACCGTCATCGTCCCCGGCTGGGCCGATGTGGACGTGGCCCCGCCGGCCGACCTGGTCGACGCGGTGCGCGCGGCGCACGAGGCGGGCGCGCGTGTGGCGTCCCTCTGCACGGGCGCGTTCGTGCTGGCCGCCGCCGGTCTGCTGGACGGAGAACGCGCGACCACGCACTGGGCGCACACCGAGGTCCTGGCCGCCCGTTACCCCCGGGTGACGGTCGACCCGGACGTGCTCTACGTGGACAACGGCAGCGTGCTCACCTCGGCCGGCAAGGCCGCCGCGATGGACCTGTGCCTGCACCTCGTCCGCCTCGACCACGGCTCGTCGATCGCCAACACCGCCGCCCGCAGGCTCGTCGTACCGCCCCACCGGGCGGGCGGCCAGGCCCAGTTCGTCACCAGCCCGGTACCCGCCCAAGCGGACCACCCGCTGGCGGCGCTGTTCCCCTGGGTGATCGAACGGCTCGACCGTCCACTGACCGTGGAAGACCTGGCCCGCCAGGCGCGGATGAGCTCGCGCAACCTGGGCCGCCACTTCAGGTCGGTGGCCGGTACCACCCCGTTGCGATGGCTGCTGACGCAGCGAATCCGCCATGCCCAGGAGTTGCTGGAGACCACCGACGGCACCGTCGACGCCATCGCGGCAGCCACCGGCATGGGCACCGCCACGACACTGCGCCGACACTTCAACCGCACCGTCGGTGTGCCTCCGGACACATACCGCCGTACGTTCCGGGCGGAGATCCGCCCCGGCCCAGACGACGGACCGCGAACCCGCCGACATCCCTGAGCGCCGGGACGCGGCCGGGTACGACGACGGCGGACCGCGCGAGGAGCGCGGTCCGCCGGTGGTGCGTCACTCCACGGGTCTCCGGGGGCTCAGCCGGCCATCACCCCCGGAGCGCCGGTCGTGAGAAGAGCTAGAGGATCGTGGCGCCGTAGACGCTCAGGGCCTCCGTGACGGGCTGGTAGAACGTCGTACCACCCACACTGCAGTTGCCACTGCCGCCGGACGTGAGGCCCAGCGCGGTGTTGCCGGAGAAGAGCGAGCCGCCGCTGTCGCCGGGCTCGGCGCAGACGTTGGTCTGGATCATGCCGTACACGATGCCGCTGGAACCGTAGTTGACCGTGGCGTTGAGGCCGGTGACCGAACCGCCGCGCAGCCCGGTGGTGCTGCCGCTGCGCTGGACCGACTGGCCCACGAACGCGTTACCCGCAGACGTGATGTCCCGGTACGTTCCGTTGTACAGGTAGACCCGGCCGTCGGCCGCCGCCGCGTTGGAGTGGCGGATGATGCCGTAGTCGTTGGTCGGGAAGCTGGTGCCGGTGCGCGTGCCGATGGACCAGCTGCTGCTGATGTTGGTGCAGTGACCGGCCGTCAGCGCGTGTGCCACACCGCCGACCGTCACGTTGAAGCCGAGCGAACAGCGGCTGCCGCCGGTGGTGATGGCCTCACCGCCGGCGATCAGCGGGGTGAACTTGCCGTTGGTGCGCTTGACCGTGAGGTCGGCCTTGGAGCCCGCCAACGCGCCCTTGACCTCGGCCAGTTCGGCCTTCGACACGGTGCTGTCGATGGTCAAGACGATCTTGCCGGTGCTCGCGTCGGTGTACCAGGCGGTGCCGGCCACGTCGGCGTCGAGCACGGCGGAGCTGGCCTCGGCGAGCTGTGAGGTGGTCGCCTTGACCTCGGGGGCCGGGGCGGCGATGGCCGAGGGAGCCGCGAGCGCGACGGCGGTCACCAGACCGGACGCCACGGCGAGGAGGCGAGCCCGTCTGGACGTGCCGCTGAGGGGGGAAAAGCGCTTGAAGGTCACGAGATCCTCCGTAGGTATGGGGGACAGACAGCCCGTCGGGTGGGTCGGGCGGTCGGTGCGTGCAGGTCCCCGACCAGCGATCACTGGGCGTGGACCTGTCAAGCTGCGCGGATCGAATGGTTGACGGCTACGGCTTCCGATACAAGGCCGACTTCCGGACCCCGGGCGGAGAATCGCTCTGGTCGCGCTACGGGCCGCGCCCGGCCCCGGAGCCGGGCGGCTCGCCCGCGCGTCCAGCTTTGCTGCAAAGCACCTGCGGGCCACCGGACTTGCCCGATCCGTGCCGACAACCTCCTTAAAAGGCGGCGCGTTTGAGCCTGTTTGCAGTCTCTTTGCATTTGATTGCGACGGGTCACATCGCGAACACGCCCGGTTCGCCGCCCGGTCGGCCGCCCGGTAAAGCTGCTGCTTATTGCGCCTGATGGTGTGTTTGTGACAGGTGGCGCGACTTCCCCTGCTGAGGCATTTGGATCACTCTCGAATGAATTACCCGCGCGTGAGAGATGGCCGAATCTTTGCCTCCACCCCCAACACGCCATGGCGCTGAGACCTGATTACGTCCGGAGGTGCGCTCTTGCCGAGGGCCGATGGGGTGTGCTGCGGAGGCCCGGGGCCGAACCGAAGCCGTCCGCACACCGGGGGCGAACGCCGTCCGACGGACGACGCCACGGACCCCACGACGGCCACGACGGCCACGACGGCCACGACGGCGACGACGAGGTGTCGTGGCCGTCGTCGCCCGCTCGGCGAGCTCGCCCAGCGGGTCAGGCCGGTAGCACGGACAGCGCCACCACTCGTGCGTCGCCCCGGCCCCGGCCCCGGATCCGCAGGGCGACATAGCGGGCGGTGCCCTTCGCGGTCAGCGTCGCGCCACGGCCCCTGGTGCGGAAGGTCCCGGCCGGTTCGTACGACAGACCGTCCGTGCTGAACTCGGCTTCCGCCGACGGCACACGGCCTCCTGTCCAGTTGATCCGGATCTCGCCGATCGCCGTCGGCGCCCCGAGATCGACCACCATGCGGCCACCGGCCCCCGGACTCCAGGATGTGTGCGGGTCACCGTCGACCACCGCTGCGGGGTCGGACATACCGACCGGGAGCGGCGCCGTCGGGAAGGTGACTCGCCCGAGCGCCAGGTCGGTCAGGGGATGGGCGGTGGTACCGGGCACCGTCACCTGCTCGGTGCGCCCGCGGCGCACGCTGACATGCGTCGCGCGCCCGCCCGGCGGAGTGACCAGCAGTCGGCACGAGGGCCCTGTCAGCCGGAGCGTGGCCGCGTCGACGACCTCGACGCGCAGCCCGGCCGGGACGCGCCCACCCGCACTCGGGCGCAGTACGAAGCGCGCGGGCGTCACCTCCGCCCGCGCGGCGGGGAGATCGGCACGGTATTCGGTGCCGTCGGCCGTCACCGTCTGCGTGCCCGCGTACAACCGCACCGAGCGGGTGTCCTGCGGTACGGACACCGTCGCGGTCACCGCGGCGGCCGACAGGTTGAACAGGCTGAGGTGCCCTCCCGCGGTGCTCGCGCGCACGTCGGGATGGCTCGACCCTGGTGCCTCGCGCCCGGCCGCCGCCTTCACCTCGGACGGATCGCCGTTGGCGTACCCCTCCACGACGACGGCCTCGGCCGGCCCGTCGGAGAGGACGAGCGTGTCACCGTAGACGGCGAGCGCGTTCTTCGCGCCGCGTACGACGAGGCCCGCGCGCCCGTCCACCGAGATCCAGCCGCCGGTGCTGATGAGGTCGGCCTTCGGGTAGCGCGCCAGGTCGGTCCAGGTCTTTCCGTCGGCCGAGCCCTGGAGTGCGTACGCGCGGCCCGCGGCGGCTTCCCAGCGCAGGGTGACACGGTCGAACTCCCGCTCCTCTCCGAAGTCGACGCTGATCCAGCTGTCCGCCCGCGCACGATCGGCGACGGAGACGGCCCAGCGCGTCGTGAGGTCACCGTCGACGGCCAGCGCCGCGCCCTTGCCCGCGTCGGAGGACGAGGCCGTCGCGGTCGCGGCGCGAGCGAGGTCCGTTCCCCCGGCGCCGTCGCGGACCTCGATCGCGTACAGGGAGTACCCGTACTTGGGGTCCGGGGTGATCCCCTGCACCCGCAGGTGCCGGTAGGAAGCCCTGGTGACGGTGGTGTCGTCCGTGCGCCCGTTGGCGGCGGGCGCCGGGGCAGCGGCGCCGCTGTCCTTGGCGGCGACGGTGGTTGCCCCCTCGGCGGCGGTGTACGTACGGCCGCCGTCGAGACCGGCGACACCCGGCATGGTGAGGTTGTGCACCTCCAGGCGGCCCTCGCCGGCGGAGGTGCCGCTGGTCGCGTAGACGACGTCGCCGGAGGGAAGGGTGGTGAAGCCCGCGAAGCCCGTGGGCAGCGTGAGAAGCGTGGCGCTGCCGTCGAAGCCGTCACGGAGTTCGCTGTACGTGGTGACGGAACGGGAGGCAGGCTTGGCGGAGGTCGCGGGAAGGAACATGGGCGTGGCCCCACCGAGGGCGAACAGCCAGTCGTCGTGGGCGGGCTGCCAGGCGAACTTGACGAAGCCGGGCTTACTGACGGCCGCGGCCCAGGCCGCCGGCGACTGATGCGCGACGAGGCCCGGTCCGCTGCCGAAGTCCCTTACCCCGCTGGCCCGTTCGAACAGCTCCCGCTCCGTGAGGGGGCGTACGGCCTTGCCCTGTTCGGCCCGCCACTCGTGCAGCAGATAGCTGATGGCGATCTCGGCGCGGGCCTCCGGCTCGTACTTGGGCTCCCCGGAGAACTTGGTCAGTCGGTTGACCGGCGCGTAGGCCTGGTACGCCTCCAGGCGCTCGGCCAGCGCGGCCTCGGCGCGGGCGGCGGCCCGGTCCCCCAGTACTTGGGCGAGAAACGCGACGGGGATGACGTCACGTCCGTAGAGGTGCTCCCGGTCGTCGACCATCGGCATCAGCGGCTCACCCGAGTCGCTCATCACCAGGAGAAGGGTCTCCCACAGGAGACCGGCGTTCGGCTGGGACGTCAGGACCTCGGGCATCGGCCGCCCGGCGGTGACGAAGTGTGCGGCGTTACGCCCGGAGGTCCGCCACAGCTCGGACTGGTAGTGCGGGCCGAAAGAGCCGTGGTTCTCGACGATGAAGGTGTCGTAGAGGTTCTGCGCCGTGTTGTCGCTGATGGCGACGCCGTCGACCAGGGCCGGATTCACACGGTCCGCGGCCGGCAGTCCGGCCTCGTTACGGCTCCACCGGCCGAAGGCGTCCTTCCACTGCCGGTACTTCGCGCTCTCGGGCGCCCAGGCAAGACCGGGGGCCAGCGACTGCGCGTAGACGCCCATCTCCTCCAGCTTCGTGTCGCCCACGAATCCGCCGGTGAGACCGCGCGGGGTCCAGCCTCCGGACGCGGGGTCGTCACCCGTGCCGAGGCCGGTGGTGAACTCGGCCTGCGCCTGCACGATCGTGTCGACGTTGTCGCGCGTCGTGCTGTCCAGCCGATCCCAGAGAAGGCGCGCCGCGAGGACGAAGTAGAGCTGGAAGGTGGTGTCGAAGAAGAGGGTGCGGCCCCATTCGGTGCCACCGGTGAGGCGGTTCGAGGCGGCGAAGTGCTTGATGGTGCCGACGGTGCGGGAGAGCAGAGCCTTCTCGTCGATTCCGGCCCGCTCGGCGTCGTACGTACCGCGGGTGAGCAGCAGCGCGTTGCCGAGGACGACGGCGAAACCGAAGTCCTTGGCGGTGTAGTACCCCTTGGCGGCGTCCCACTGGGTCTCGGACCAGCGGGTATGGGTGAGCAGTACCCGGTAGTAGATGTCAGCGATGCCGTCGGGAGCGGCCGGGCGGCTGACGGCCGGTCGGCCGTCGGCCACGGCCGACGACACGCCCAGAGACGAAGCCGTCGCCAACGCTGCGGTCAGGCCCGTCAGTTGGGCGAATCGGCGCCTGCTCAGCTCGGCCGGGTGGTGGTTCACGCGGATACGCCTCCTGGGACGGAATCGAAGACAACGTTGTCAACGTCGCGCTCATTCTTCGTATCCGAAGTCGAGATCGTCAAGACCCCGAACCGAACGGGCGCCACCCACCGCCATCACCTGCCCGACCGCCACGGCCATCGCCCGCACCGCCGATGTCCGCGGCAACTCCGCGCCCACCAGCGGACCGGCCTCCCCACCGGGGCCTGTCGGGATCCGTCAAGCGGTGCGACTCGACCGCACCACCGTTCGCGCTGTCCCTAGGAGCTGTCCGGCGATCATGTGACTAATCCCTGCCAGGACTCGTTGATGTGGGCATGGGGCGGGGTGATCCGAGTGATGCCGAGTGGGAACGGCTGCGGCCGTTCCTGCCGGTCAGTAACAGGCGTTGTGGCAGGTGGCGGGATCACCGGCAGGTGATCGACGGGATTCTGCACCGCGTGCGGACCTGCGTGCAGTGGCGTGAACTGCCCGAACGGTTCGGCCCGTGGAAGACGGTCTACGAGCGGCACCGACTGTGGTCGGGTGACGGGACTTGGGAGCCCTGGTGGAGGTGGTGCTGGAGGTGAGGGCCTGGGCCGCTCACGCGGCGGGTTCACCACCAGGCTCCACCTGAGCGCCGACGGCCTCTGCCGCCCGCTGTCCCTGGTCGTCACACCAGGTCAGCGGGCGGACTGCACCCAGTTCAATCCGGTCCTGGAAGAAGATCCGAGTACCCAGACCCGGCCTGGGACGGCCCCGCAAAAAGCCAGACAGCCTTGCTGCCGACAAGGCCTACAGCAACGGCCCCATCCGGGAGTATCTGCGGAGGCGGGGCATCCGCCACACCATCCCGGAGGAGACCGACAGCCAGGCCGCCCGCCTGCGCGGAGGCCCGCGCGGCGGGCGGCCACCCGGCTTCGACGAGGAGCGGTACAGGAAGCGCAACACGGTCGAGAGGGCCATCAGCAGGCTGAAGAACTCCCGCGCTGTCGCAACCCGATACGACAAGCGCGGCTACGTCTTCCTCGGCACCGTCACCGCAGCCGCCCTCATTGTCTGGCTCCGCACTGACCGCGTGCCATGACCTCAACTCACCGAGGCACCCGGCGCCAGCGCCAAGCCTGCTGCCGCGAGGAAGTCATCAAGGCTGATGACGCCGCTGCCGGTGCCGTCGTCCCATTCGATCAGGAGCCCCGACAGGCCCTCGTTCCAGGACTCCGGCGTGTCGGCATCATCGTCAGGGCCGGGATGCCACTCGACGCAACCCTCACCATGCCGGTATCGGAGATACAGGTACTGGCCGTCCGCCGTCCAGGCATCCCACTGTGATGGGTAGGCAGAACACGTCTGCACAACCCGCATCAGCTTCCGACCCTCATCCGTGCTCATCCGACGATGATCACGTCAGCATCAGGCGCCCGGCAATTGACTTCAGACCGTCTTCACAGGCGCCTCACAAGCAACAGCCAGACCCACGCCACCAATGATCGACCGGACAGCTCCTGGGTGAAGCGGGCATGTGAGCACAGCCACCTCATCACCCGGACGCCCCCGCCGGGCGACGGCCAGGTGATGCACGTCGATGAGTTCGCCCCCTCAGCCTCCGCCCGCCCGCGCAAGGCCAGGTTCCGGCGCCCGCTCGACAAGCCCCGCCCACTGCGGGCCGATCCGGCCCGAGCGGCGTGACGAGCGGTTACCCGACAGGCGGTTACGCGATGGGCGTTACGCGACAAGCAGGAGCACGCCGATCACCAGCATCACCACGGCGGTGGCCCCGTGGATGCCGTAGACGGCCGCCTTGGGCCCGTTGTTGCGCAGCACGATCAGCGCGTCGCCGACGGGTATACCGGCGGCGGCCAGCATGAACCACCCCAGCAAGTGAGGTGTCGCGCCGACCAGCAGGATGAAAATGAAGACCCCCGAGGCCATGTCGCGTACGGCCTTGACGGACAGCCATGCCTGGAAGTTCGGGTCCTCGGTCGGCGTGTTCGGGATACCGAAGCCAGCTGCGGCCCGCGGTGCCCAGATTTCGCGCGCGCCGATGAAGATGATGCCTGCGCCGATCAGGCCGGCGAGCACGTTGGCGACGTTGATGAGCATGGGTTGCTTCCCTTCTCGGTGGCAGCGCCCACAGTGATATCTAGCGGCGCTAGTAGTCGTAGCGACGATAGACCTAGTCTCGACAGGATGTCTAGCGTTGCTAGGATGTCCTCATGTCCGCCATCAACGAGCGCCGTGAACGTGAACGCGCCCATCGTCATCAACTGATCGTCACGGCCGCGCGCGAACTCGCGGAGGCCGAGGGCTGGGAGGCGGTGACGACGCGGCGGCTGGCTGAACGCGTCGAGTACAGCCAGCCGGTGCTGTACAGCCACTTCAACGGCAGGGACGCCATCGTGAGCGCCGTGGCCATGGACGGATTCTGCGAACTCGCCGCCCAGCTACGCCACGCACGGCAGGCCGCCCCTGCACCCGAAGGTGAACCCGACTCCGACTCCGGGCAGGCTCTGCGCGCCGTTGGCCACGCCTATCTGGATTTCGCGACGGAGCGACCCGCCCTGTACCAGGCGATGTTCGTCCTGCCCACCGACTTGAAGTTCGCGAGCACCGAGACACCGCCTCAACTACGGGCCTGTTTCGACGAGTTCGTCAACTGCTTCCGCCCGGACAACGAGCGACGCGAACTGTTCGCCGAAGTCACCTGGAGCGCATTGCACGGCATGGCTGTCCTGTCCGACAGCGGCCGCATCCCCTCTGACGGCCAGGAGGCACGGCTCGATTTCCTCATCACTCGGATCGTCGGCACCCCAGCGGACTGACCACGCGACAGAAGGCGTACGGGGCCCCGCAACTGTGCGGAAAGGGCTCAGATCAGCACGACCCGGCGGCCCCGCGTATGACCGGCACGGCTGTCGATGTGCGCCGCCGCGGCCTCGGCGAGTGTGTACGACTTCTCGACCGGGATGTGGAGCTTTCCCCGCGAGATGAGGCCGGCCGCCTCGGCGAGCGCTTCCGGCACGCTCCCGGCCACGCCGGAGAATCGGACTCCGAACTCCGGCGCGGCGCGATCGGCGATGGAGATCACCCTCTCCGGATCCCCGGTCAGCTCGACGAGTTCGCGGATCCACGCCCGAGCCGGCCAGATCGAGAGCCGCGTCGACAGGGCCGAGCTGCCGCACCCGCTCGACCCAGCCCTCGCCGTACGTCGTGGCCAGGCGGATGACGCGCAGCACGGTCTCCACCACGGAGGGGTATCCGGCCGCCTCTTCGAACGTCAGACCCTCGGGCATACGGGCCCAGGCCGACAGCACGGCGAACTCGGCACAGGTGCTCGAACCTTCGCCGAACACGTGGTCGCCGACCTCGACCCCTTCGACGCCCTCGCCGACCTCGTCCACCACCCCGGAGGCGTCCAGCCCGACCCCGGCGGGCAACTCGATCGGACGGACCTTCTGGAACTGGCCTTCACGGACCCGCCAGTCGACGGGGTTCACGCCCGCCGCTCGCACGGCGACGCGTATCCGACCGGGGCCCGCGTGGGGCTCCTCGGCGTCTACCAGTCGGTGAATCGGGCGGTCACCGGCCGGGCGCCGCACGAACCGCTGATCCCCCCGCTGCGCCACGAGATCCAGGCTCTGGTGCGGCATTGCACGGCGGACGGTGCCGCCCCGATCGGGCGCATGATCGACGAATCACCGGCCCTGCGGGCGTGCGAGGAGTCGATGAGGCTGCGCCACGCGGAGACCCTGGCATCGGCCATCGCCGCCGATCCCGCCCTGTCACAGACCACGACGGCGAGCCGGACGATCGCGCGGTTCGTGATCGACGCCTATTGGCTGGCCCGGGAGACGGCCGAACCGGAGGCCGCGGTGGACGAGATCTTCCGGATGGTCGAGGCAGCCTGGGAAGTCACCTGCCCTCCTCGGCGTACGTGAGCAACTGTCCAAGGCCGGTCGCCATGGAGACCACAGAAAGCGTTCGCCGTCAGACGACGGAGCGTATGCGCGACGGGATGTGGCTGTACTGGCGTCAGTACGGGCTCCGGCCGGCAGGCCACTGGAAGTCCTCCGGCAGCACAGTTCCGTCGCTGTCGATGACCGTGTAGTCGACGATCACCTTCGCGGGGTCGCCGCCCTCGAAGATCCAGACGATCAGACGGTGCTTGACCGCGACCACCTCGAATCGGGGATCCGACACGCCATCAGCCGGCACAACGGTGAACTCGTCACCGGGTTTCAGCCAGTAGACGTCACCGTACGGTTCGACGAAGAGGCAGAGGAAGTCCTCGCCGCCGTTCTGCACGGGAAGCCTGTTCACTGACGCCTCCCCGGTGGCCGCCGCGGTAGAAGAACACCAGTCTTCAACGAGGTCTCAGAGATTACAAGTCGCCGAATGTCCTGAGTTTCGACGGCCAATTCGAAATTGAGAGGACGACCAATTCCTCGCCGCCGAACGGCACATCCCCGCACCCTTCGTGACGACACGCGAGCGGGGCGGACCGGAAGGTACCCGGTCCGCCCCGCTCGGCCTGTGGTGCTCTGTGTCAGCGGGGGCGGTGGCCCTCGTAGTAGCCGCCGACCTGCTGGTGGTATCCCGTGTCACCGACGTGCTTGTCCTTGTCGAACTCCGGGGAGCCCTTGATCTGGTCCTTGGTGAGATCGACGAAGACCGTGCGCTCGGCCTGGTCCACCGTGCGTACGACGCCGGCCGGCAGCAGAACGTGCTTGCCGAAGATCCAGACGCCCGTGTCGACCACGAGGTACGAGGAGCTGACGTCGTCGGAGTGCTTGTCGACCTTGCCAATGCTGCCGTCGGTCGCCTCGACCTTGTAGCCGATCAGGTCGTTGCCCGCGGTGTGGCCGGCGGTCGCCTGGTAACCCCAGATGCTGTCAGTCATGAAACGTCTCCCTCACACATAGAAATACTTTCCCGGCGCCGAAGAACTGACAGCCGGGCGGAATTCACGCTCCGTTCGTTCAACGGCGACGCTTTCCCTGACTCATCGCGTGCCCGACGATTCGGGCCTCACACAACCTGCCGCCCCCGAAATAAATTCGGACCCCGGTCGCACCGCCCGGCCCCCACCCGTCGCCACATGCTCATTTCCCCAGGTGAAACGCCGATAATTTCCCTGAGACAACTGTTGAACAAAAGGCAATGTGGCGGCCGTCACAGGAGGTCGCGCGGAACCGTCTCGTTCCAGGTGCGGGAGAAGACCCGCCTGTCGCCCTCGTACCCGTCCAGCGTGGCGTCGACGAAGAACCGCTCCTCGTCGGAGCGCAGCACGGTGCGGGTCTCCACCCGTACGTCCCAGTCAGCCCGCCGGAAGCGCATCGTCCAGGTGGATTCGCCGCTGACCGAGCCGAAATCCTCGGCCACGGAGGTGTAGTACTCGCAGGCACGGCGGCCGACGTCCAGGCCGATGTCGTCGAACCGGACCATTCCCCCGTCCTTCACGATCCTCAGCTCGGCGTTGTAGTCGACCAGATCCCGCTTCACCTCCCAGCGTTGTTCCTTCTCCGTGAGCTGGGTGGTGGAGAGGGGCGGTGTGCCCTCGGGCTCCTCGAACGGGCTCCGGGCAAGGCCGTCGGGGGCGGTGGTCGGCCGTATCGGCAGCGTCAGGGTGCTCGTCCCCTCGTACACGCTCAGGAGCACCGGCCGGGGCGGCGGCCAGGCGAGCGGCCAGTACGAGGTGGACAGCGACAGCCGGATGCGGTGGCCGGGCGGGAAGGACTGGGCGACGCCGTTGAGGTGCACGGTGGCGCGGTAGCGGCGGCCCGGCTCCAGAGCCTCGGGCGAGTCCGGGGCGAGGCGGGTGAGATTCAGTACGCCGTACGAGACACGGGTGGCGCTGCCGTCCGGGGTCACGTCCGACAGGCGGGCGGCGACCGTGGCGATCGGTTCGTTGACGGACAGGTCCAGCTCGACTGTGGCCGAGCCGAGGATCTCCACCGTCTCGGTGAGCTGTTCGGTGTCGAAGACCAGGGACCCGCCGTCCTCCTCGCGTTGGTCGTACGGAAGGTCGGGGGGCGCGTTGTAGGAGGCCCACTTGCCGGCGAACTGGCCGACGGACAGCGGTGATTGCACCGTCATGGCCGCTGCCTCCGCGTCCGCCCCTGCCTCACGCCCTGCGGCCTCGGAGGAGGAGGCGGTGGCGGTGGCGGTAGCGGTGGCGGTAGCCGTGGCGGCGACGGGAGGACCGAGACGGTGGCGGCCGAGCGGGCGCGTGACCAGTTCGATGTTCGGCGACGGCCAGCTCGGCTCGGCCACCCAGCGGCCGGGCCGCTCCTCGTACGAGGTGGAGGGCGGCACGCTCTCCTGCATCCACGTCTGGAGCATGGGGCCGTCCATGACGCCGTTGTCCTCGCCCTTGAGCCAGTGGTCCCACCAGCGCACGACCTCCTGGAGGTAACCGATGGCGGGGCCGGGCTCGCCCAGGTGCGGGAACTTGTGCGACCAGGGCCCGATCAGACCCCTGCGTGGCACATCGAGATTCCCCAGCAGGCGGGTCACCGCGTTCGAGTACCCGTCGGCCCAGCCGCTGGAGGCGAGCACCGGGCAGCGTACGGCGGCGTAGTCCTCACAGACCGAGGCGTGCCGCCAGTACTCGTCCCTGCGCTGGTGCCGCAGCCACTCCAGGACCCACGGGCGGGTGTTCGCCAGTCGCTCGTGCCACATCTCGCGCCAGCGCTCACCGACGACCGCCGGATCGGGCGGGCAGGTGGCGTAGGCGAACATGGTGCCCGCCTCGGCCAGATTGTCCGAGAGCATGGCGCCACCCATGTAGTGCATGTCGTCGGCGTACCGGTCGTCGGTGAAGGAGGCGATGACAATGGCGCGCAGGCTCGGCGGTTGCCGGGCGGCGGCCTGGAGCGCGGCGAAGGCGCCCCACGACAGGCCCATCATGCCGGTGGAGCCGTCGCACCAGGGCTGCTCGGCGATCCAGGCGAGGACCTCCTCGGCGTCGCACTGCTCCCGTTCCAGGTACTCGTCCCGCAGCACACCCTCGGAGTCGCCCGTGCCGCGCAGGTCCACGCGGACGCAGGCGTAGCCGTGGCCGGCGATGTACGGGTGGTGCATCGAGTCGCGTACCGAGGTCAGATCGCGTTTGCGGTACGGGATGTACTCGACCACCGCGGGCACCGGCTCGGTGTCCGACGAGACGGGGCGCCAGACGCGGGCCGACAGCCGGACTCCGTCGGACATGGGGATCACGACGTGCTGTTCTTCCTTCGTCGCCGAAGGGAGGTTGGTCACGTGACGCATAGGGCCGGTCGCTCCTTACTTCGCACCGTGGGTTCGTCAGGCATCGCGTCAGGCGTTCTTCTCCTGCCGCCCTCCGGGTGTCGTGCGGTCGAAGGCGAGGCCCAGAGCGGCCACGCAACGGTCGAACTTCTCCCGTAGGTCCTTCTCACTGTCCCCGCCGGTGAAGATGTGGGCGACCTCGTAGCTGTAGCTGTCCTGGCCGGGCGCGGCGGACAGCCGCTGGCCCTCGTCGGGCACGACGTCGATCCGTACGCCGGGTATCTCGCGCTCGACGCGGGCGATGTCCTCCGGCGTCGGTACGTCGTGTACGGCGCCGTCGGCGAACCACCGGTAGTACCACTTCGCCGCCACGTCGTACTTTCCGCCCCGGTACGGGAGAGCGGGGTCCTCACCGAGGGCGAGGCGGATCATGCAGTGGTGGTTGGGAACGCCGTCCACGTACTGGAACATCTCGGCGTGCGACTGCGAGTGCCGCGGGTTGATCTCCAGCAGGTTGATCTCGTCCTTCTGCGGGTCGTAGAAGAACTCGATGCTGAAGGTCGCCCCGTCCATGCCGATCTGCCCGATCACGCGCTCGGTGACGTCGCGGAGCTGACGCAGGACGGGCTCGGGGAGCGTGGACGGGTACTGGTGCCGCAGAAAGCTCGACGAATCGGGGTAGTTGATGGAGTCCAGCACGCCGTAGACGGTGACCTCGCCCTCGTGGGCGTAGCCCTCCACCGCGACCTGGATACCCGACATGGCCTCCTCGGCCAGGCAGACCTGCCCGCCGACTCCGGCCATCTCCGAGGGCAGTTCGAGCCGCGCGAGGATGTCCTCGAAGGGACGTCCGACGCGGGCGATGCCTTCCTTTATGTCGGCGACGGCGGCGTCGAACTCGGCCCGGTCCTTGACGCCGAACGCCAGTTCCGACGAGTACGAGAGCGCGGGCTTGAGCCACATCGGGAAGGTCACGCCCTCGGGCGGGCCGGGGGTGTCCGCGGTGAGGTCGACCATCCCGAAGGCCGGATGCCGGTCGGTCACCTTCCGCTGCTCCAGCCGACTCCAGTACTTGTGCTCGCACTTGACGACCGACTCCAGGCTGGTGCTGCGCGTGCCGTAACGCTCACTCAGGATCGGTACGAGCGTGCTCACCGGGAAGTCCCAGTAGCCGACGATCGCGTCGATGTCGCCGTCGAAAGCGTCCAGCACCCGCCTGGCCTTCTTCTCCAGATCGTCCACCGACACTTCGCCGACCTGGAGTTCCTCGAGGGACAGCAACTGGTGGAAGCGCACCGACCGCGCGTCGGGCACTTCACGCAGCATCGGCAGATTGGCCTGCTCCAGGCCCATCACGAAAATGTTCTTGTCCCGCACGAGTCCTCTTCCATTGGTTGCCGGGGGTGCACTGCGTGTACCCCCGTGGCGGCGCTCAACCAGAGGTGACACCGCGGCGGGTGCCGGGACATGGAGGACGGCGCGGGCATCGGCGGTGCGGGCCTGGACGGTTGGGACCGACCGCCGACCGCGGCGGGCGGACAGGCGCCTGACCAACTCGGCACCCCCTCAGGTATTCCTACAAGTGGCGTCTGGTCGCCAAAGTAAATGGCACGCTTGCGACAAACAAAAAGTAAAGCCATTCTTAAATCGAAGGCAAAGCGGACTCCTGTTCGGTCCCGCTTTCCTTTCGGGTGGAGAAAAGCGATTGCGCGTTCAGCTTTTCATCCGACTATCCGAAATGTCGCACCTCGCCGGGCAGTCGGCCCGGTGGTGCCGCGCCCCGGCCGTGAAGTCCCGGGGCGGAATGGTTCTCACTGGAGGAAATGCCATGACCTACGGAAGCGCTCTGCGAAAAGAGATCAAGGCGTCCGGGACGACGCCGCTGATCGGAATCTACGACATGTATTCCGCCTCCGTCGCGGCCCAGCACTACAACGGATTCTTCGTCTCCGGATTCGGTTTCGCGGCTTCCCACTACGGCCTGCCGGACATCGGGTTCATCGCGTGGCCGGACATGGTGGCATTCGTGGAGCGGCTGCGCGGCGCGTTTCCGCGCCAGCACCTCCTGGTGGACATCGACGACGGGTACGTCGACCCCGAGGTGGCCTGCCACGTGGTGCAGCGGCTGGAGCGGATCGGGGCCTCCGGGGTGATTCTGGAGGACCAGAAGCGCCCACGAAGATGTGGGCACGCGGACGGCAAGCAGGTGCTGCCCCTCGACGAGTATCTGGCCAAGCTGGACCTGGTGCTCGCCAGCCGTACGGACCTGGTCGTGGTGGCGCGCACGGACGCGACGGAGGAGGCGGACATCCTGCTCCGGGCGGAGGCACTCGCCGCGACCGACGCGGACGTGGTCCTGGTCGACGGGGTACGGAGCGTCGAGTGGATCCAGCGGATCCGTCAGGTCGTCGGTGACAAACCGCTGCTGTTCAACCAGATCGCCGGCGGCAAGTCCCCCAGCCTCTCGCTCACGGAGCTGACGGACCTCGCCGTGGACGTGGCGATCTACAGCACGCCCTGTCTCTTCGCCGCGCACCGTGCGATGGACACCGCCCTGGCCGAGCTGAAGTTCGCGGACGGGCGTCTGCCGGACGCGGGGGACGGCGGCGGTATCGGTGTCCGGGAGTCCACCGAACTGCTGGCCAGGAACATCAGCCGCCATCACGACGTACGAGAGGCCGTTCCGGCATGACCGGGTGCATGCGTCAGGCCCTCCGTGCGGTTGAGCCGTCCTTCCCGGCGCCCCGGCGGCACAGATCCGCCGCTCGGGGCGGCGTCACCGTGCTGGCACTGGCCGCCGCGGTCCTGACGGCCGGCGCCCCGGCGGCGGAAGGCTCGGACCGCCGTCTGGTGCTGATCGACAACTCGCACGCCGACTCCTGGCTCGAAGTCGACCGGACGGCGAATCTCGAGATCGGCGACGGCACCGCGGGCAGCGACCACGACGGCAGTGCGGTGGATCTCATGGACACCTTGATCAACCCGGACAGCACCGACGACGACTCCACCGACGAGTCCGAGGACACCGGGTGACCGCGGCCGGCCGGGAGGACACCGGACGCGGTCCTCGCCGCTCGTCCCCACCGGATCCAGGACGCTCGCGCCTTCCTGCCGATACGGGATCTCCCGGCCGGCCACGCCGTTCGCGGGTGCTCCGCCTCGTCGACCCCTATGTGGCGGCTCTCGCCGCCACTGTCGCGCTGGCCGCCCTGCTGCCCGCCACAGGCCGGGCGGCGGATGCCTCGCGGACCGCCTCCGAGTACGCCATCGTTCTGCTCTTCTTCCTCTACGGAGTGCGGCTGTCGACCCGGGAGACCCTCGCCGGCCTGCGGCGCGTACGTCTCCACCTGCTGATCCTGCTCGCGACCTTCGTCATGTTCCCCTTACTGGGGCTGGTGGCCATCTGGCTGGCGCCACAGTGGCTCTCGGGTCAACTCGGCGTCGGAGTGCTGTTCCTCTGCGCAGTGCCCTCGACCGTCCAGTCGTCGGTGGCCCTGACCTCCGCGGCACGCGGCGACATCGCCGCCGCCATCTGCGCCGGTACGTACTCCAGCCTGATCGGGCTGGCGGCCACCCCGCTGATCGCCGCGTGGCTGATCGGCTCGGAGGTCGGTCTCTCCGCGGAAGGGTTCCTCCGCATCGGAGGACAACTCCTCGCCCCCTTCATCGCCGGGCAGTTGCTGCGTCACCGGCTGGGAGCCTTCGTCGCCCGCCACAAACGTGTCCTCGGACCGGTGGACCGGGGCTCCATCCTGCTGGTCGTCTATGTGGCGTTCAGCGCGGGGATGGCCCAGGGGGTGTGGAATCGCGTCACCCCCGACCGGCTGCTCGGTCTGCTGACCGTCCTCGCGGTGCTGCTCGCCCTGGCGCTCACCGCGACCCGGGCCGCCGCCCGGCTCGCCGGACTGGACCGCCGTTCCACGATCGCGGTGATCCTGTGCGGGTCCCAGAAAAGCCTGGCCAACGGACTGCCCATGGCCGCGGTCCTGTTCGGGACACGGGCCGCACTGGTGGTGCTCCCGCTGATGCTCTACCACCAGATGCAGCTCATGGTCTGCGCGGCACTCGCCGGACGCTGGTCACGCGCGGAGGAAACACTGCCGGCCCCGGCGGCGGCCTCTGTCTCGTCCCCGGCGCCGGGCGGATAGGACAGACCACCAGCCGGCTGCCGGGCGCGCTCACCGGGCTGCGCGAAAACTTCCATGACGCAATCGGGTGACAGCCCGTCTCACATTCGAGCGGGCTGTCTCGTCCTACAGGTATGAACACGAGATTCCGTTACGCCAGCCTCGGCATCCTGACCCTGACCGCGCTGTACACAGGCTTCTGGGCCTACTTCGCCCCGACGAACTGGTACGCCAACTTCCCCGGTTTCGGCCTCAGCTGGCTCCCCCAGCTGGGCCCCTACAACGAGCATCTCTCCAAGGACACCGGAGCCATGTTCCTGGCGCTGGCCCTTCTGACGATCATCGCGCTGCGATCCGTGCACAACACCCGGCTGGTGCAGACGACGGGGGCGGCGTGGCTGGTCTTCAACGTGCTGCACTTCAGCTACCACGTACAGCACCTCGACATGTACAACACGCGCGACCAGGTGCTCAACGTCGTATTCCTGGCCACGCTGGTCGTACTGGCGGTCCTGCTGCTGGTGCCGGCCCTCCCCGAGCGACAGAGCAGCAACACGCGTTGACCCACACCCACGAGCACCATGGCGGCGGTATGAGCACCGAGGGAAGGCCCGGCATGCGGGTGGCAGTAGCGGGTGGAACCGGACTCGTCGGACGTTATGTGGTCGATGAGCTGACGGCGGCCGGGCAGGAACCGGTGGTGCTGTCACGCTCACATGGTGTGGACCTCACGACCGGCGCGGGACTCGACGCCGCCATGACAGGTGTGGAGACGGTCATCGACGTCAGCAACACGACGACCACCTCCGCCAAGAAGGCCGTCACATTCTTCGACAGCGTCAGCCGCAACCTGCTGGACGCCTGTGAGCGGGCCGGGGTGAGTCACTACGTCGCGTTGTCGATTGTCGGCATCGACCGTGTCGGCCTCGGCTACTACCAGGGCAAACTCCGCCAGGAGGAGGTCGTCAGGAACGGGCCGACTCCATGGACGGTCCTGCGCGCCACCCAGTTCCACGAATTCGCGGAACAGACCCTAGACCGGGTACCGAAGCTCCTCGCCGTGGTCCCCCGGATGACGACCCAGCCGGTCGCGGCCCATGAGGTGGCCCAGCATCTCGTGCGGCTCGCCCTGGCCCCGGCGCAGGGCATGGCCCCCGAACTCGCCGGACCACGCGTCGAACAGCTCGTCGATATGGTGAGCCGACTGCTGCGCGCCCAGGGCCGGCGACGGCTTCTCCTGCCCGTGAAGATCCCCGGCGCCACCGGCGCGGCCATGGCCGGCGACGGCCAGCTCCCGGCCGGACCGGGACCCCGGGGCAGCCAGACTTTTGACGCATGGCTCGCGCAGCGCACGGCCCGGCATTCAGTCCAAGGGGGCTGACCGCGCCGCCGGGCGGGGGGCGAGCCCGGCTCGGTCGCTGGACCGAGCGCAGCTCGGCAGCAGGTTCCGGCCGGTCACACCGCGGCGGAAGAACCGCCTCTACGATGGGCCGATGGCATCGATCAAGCAGTTCCAAGTCACCTTCGACTGCGCGGAACCTGAGCGTGTCGCTCGTTTCTGGTGCGAGGTGTTGGGGTACGTCGTACCGCCGCCACCGGAGGGGTTCGCCAGTTGGGACGATTTCAATCGGGCGCTGTCGCCCGAGAGGCAAGGTTCGGCGTTCGCGTGCGTTGATCCCTCAGGTGTGGGCCCGCGGCTGTTCTTCCAGCGCGTTCCCGAAGGCAAGGTCGTCAAGAATCGGCTGCATCTCGACGTACGGGTCGGCACCGGGCTCGTGGGCGAGGAGCGCCTGGCCGTGCTTGAGGCCGAATGCGCGCGACTGATCGCGCTCGGTGCGGTACGCGTGCGGCTGCTGCGTGCCGATGGCGTCAACGAGTCGTGCCTCGTGATGCAGGACATCGAGGGCAACGAGTTCGATCTCGACTGAGTGGCCGCGAACGCGGCGCCTTCGCGGATCGACGTGTGCGGTTCGCCATCACGCGGCGGCCAGCAGACAGCACTGATCCAGCGTGCCCCGTCGCGGTCCACAGCCGGTGGCGGGTCGTGGGTGGTGCTGCCGTCGAACCACCGGGCGGCCCACCGGCGGGAGAACGAACGGCGGGCGGCCCGGTCGGATGCGGTCAGGGTGTGATCAGGGAACGAGCACGACCGTCTTGCCGGGCAGCCGCCCTGCGCCGGCTTCCTCGTGCACGGCGGCCAGTTCGGCCACCGGGCGGTGGGCGGTGACGTGGAGCCGGAGCTTGCCGGCATCCAACTTGGCGACCAGCTCGGCCAGTTGAGCCCCGTCGCTCCGGACCCACAGGCTCGCGCTGCGCACCGCCCGGGCGGGGTCCTCGGGAATCGGCCCGGCCGTGCTGGCGGCGACCCCGCCGTCGGCGACGTAGTTCGTCAGCCGCGCGAGCTCCTCCGGGGAGGCGCGCACATGGTTCACCACGACCTGGAACGGACCGCCCACGGCGGCCGGGCCCGCGTCGGGGGCGAGGGGGCCGACGACCCGGTCCGCGCCGTAGCCCCGTAGACGGTCGGCGTGCCGCGGCGCGTCCACCGCGGTCACACGCGCTCCCGCGTCGACGGCGAGCTGCACCACGAGGCTGCCGACCGCGCCCCCCGCCCCGTTGACCAGGACGGTCTGACCGGGCTTCAGCTCCGCGAGCTCGAACGCCGTCTGCCAGGCCGCCAGGCCGGTCAGCGGCAACGCGGCGGCGTCGACCAGCCCGGTCGTCCGGGGCGCCGGGGCCAGGGACTCGGCCGGGGCGAGCACGTACTCGGCGGCGCCGCCGGCGGAGTCGAGGGGCAGCATCGCCACGACCCGGTCGCCGACCTCCGGGCCGGTCACGTCCGCGCCGAGTTCGGCGACGGTGCCCGCCAGGTCGATCCCCGGCACGTACGGGAGGGTGATCGGTATCATCCCGGCCAGGACACCGGCGCGGATGTGGTCGTCGACCGGGTTGAACGACGTGGCCGCCACCCGCACCAGCACCTGTCCGGTACCGGGGACGGGACGGTCGACGTCCTCGTAGCGCAGGACCTCGCTGCTGCCGAACTCATGGAAACGGATTGCCTTCATGGCACTTTCCTCCAGGGTGTGTTGACGTCGTCGCCAAGGGACGAGGCGATCAGGCGGGAAGGTGAAGCGCGTCGGGGCGCTCAGGTCAGCCGTACCGATCGCGTGGAATTGCCCATCACCATGCGGTCGATGGCGCTCACGGCGCTGCCCGGGTCATCGGCGGCGCCGACGGTCAGCAGCAGCGGGACGAAATGGTCGGCCGTCGGATGCGCGACCGCGGCGCCGGGCGCCTTGTCGCGGTAGTCGGTGAGGGCGTCGATGTCGCCCCGGGCGAGGGCGTCGACGGCCCATTCGTCGAAGGCCGTGGTCTCGGCGGCGAGCTCCGGCCGGCGGAAGACGGCGAAGCTGTGCGTCATGAAGCCCGAGCCCAGGACGAGGATGCCTTCTTCGCGCAGGGGCCGCAGGCGTGCCCCGAGTTCGAGCAGAGCGCCGGGGTCGAGGCTGGGCATCGACAGCTGCACGACCGGGACGTCCGCCGCCGGGTACATGGCCATGAGCGGGATGAAGGCGCCGTGGTCGAGGCCGCGGTCGGCGAACTCGTGCACGGGCGTCCGGCCCAGCAGGCCGGTGAGTCGCCGAGCCAGGTCGGTGGCGTCCGGGGTCGCGTAGGGAAGCGTCTTGTAACGGGGGTGGAAGCCGGCGAAATCGTAGTGGAGCGGGGTGCCGGCCGCGGCTCGGGATATCGCGACCGGTGCCCGTTCCCAGTGGGCCGAGATGACGACGATCGCCCGGGGTTTGGGCATCGACCGGGCCCAGTCGAAGAGGTCGCCGAGCCACTGCGGATCGTCGAGGGTGAACGGGGCGCCGTGGCTGACGAAGAGGCTGGGCAGGGGGCCGTCGGAGGGGTTCCACACCCGCTGCTCGCGCGCCTGCGGCAGGACCCGGGCAAGGAGGTCGTCGTACGCGGCGGCCGGTGTGCGCGACGGGAAGGGGGAAGTGAGGCCGTTCGGGGAGGCCAGGCTGCTCGTGGTGGTCATCGAAATCGACTCCTTCACTTGCTTCGGCAAGTGTTTTCACTTGCTTCGGCAAGTGAAAAGTTAGCCCATCAAGAGTTGCCCAGGCAAGTGATGCGAGTTGCCCGGGCAAGTATGATCGGACTCATGGACACTCAGTCGCCCTGGCTCGACGACGGCCAGCAGGACCTGTGGCAGGCGCTGCTCACGGTCGTGATCGCCCTCCCGGCGGCCCTCGACCGCCAGTTGCAGCGAGACGCGGGCATCTCCAACTTCGAGTACGGGGTGCTGGCCCAGCTGTCCATGGCCGACGAGGCCACGATGCGGCTCAGCGACCTGGCCAGGGTCTGCGACAGCACTCAGCCCCGCCTGTCGAAGGTGATGGATCGCTTCGAAGCCCGCGACTGGGTCGTCCGCCGCCCCGATCCCGGCGACGGTCGGTACACCCTCGCCGCCCTGACCGACCCCGGCAGGCAGAAACTCGTCGAGAGCGCACCGGAGCACGTCGCACAGGTGAAGCGGCTCGTGTTCGATCCGCTCAGCGCCGCTCAGCGCCGCCACCTCGAGACCGCGCTCACCCGCATCGCCGCCACCCTGCGCCGGGAACTCGAAGGAGGCTGAGCGCCGCCTTCAGGCGGTTCAGGCGGTTCAGGCGGGGCGGGTGTCGTACGTCGAGCGGTTGGCGAGTACGTCGTCCATATGCGTTTCGGCCCAGGTCTTGAGGCCCCGCATCATCCGGTGCAGGGAGAGACCGAGGTCGGTCAACTCGTAGGAGACCGTGACGGGCACGGTCGGCACCACGGTGCGGGTGACGAGGCCGTCACGCTCCAGGGAACGGAGTGTTTGAGTCAGCATCTTCTGGCTGACTCCGGCCAGCAGGCGCTGCAACTCCGAGTAGCGCATCGAACGGGGCTCACCGGCGCAGTCGGCGCCGAACCGATGCGAGCCGTCGCTGCCCAGTGCGGCCAGGATCAGCGTGACCCATTTGTCGGAGATCCGGTCGAGCAGTTTGCGGCTGGGACACGCGGCCAGGAAAGCGTCGTACTCGGCCTTGGCCCGCGCCCTCTTCTGGGCCTCCGTCATCGATGCCATCGACCGCCCCTTCAACCCGTGGGTGCCTTACGCACTCCGGAGTGCCTACTTCCCTTCAGGAAGCTACCTACCCATAGTGGCGCAAGGAGCCGTTAGGCACCACACCCCCAGCATGAAAGGCACAGGCATGAGCACCTCCTCCCCTTCACTTCCCGGCGACACCTGGACCCTCGGCGACCTGACCGTCACCCGGTTCGGATACGGCGCCATGCAGCTCGCCGGCCCCGGGGTCATGGGGCCGCCGGCCGACCATGAGCGCGCACTCGCCGTTCTCCGCGAGGTCGCCGACCTGGGAATCACCCATATCGACACGAGCGACGCCTACGGGCCGCGCGTGACCAACCAGTTGATCCGTGAAGCGCTGCACCCGTACCCCGCGTCGCTGCGCATCGTGACCAAGGTCGGCGCCACCCGCGATCAGCAGGGCGGCTGGCCCACGGCGCGAGAGCCCGAAGATCTGCGCCGCTCCGTCCACGAGAACCTTGAGAACCTCGGACTTGAGACGCTCGACGTGGTCAACCTCCGGCTCGGCAACGCCGAGGGGCCCCGGTCCGGCTCGCTCGCCGAGGCGTTCGAGACACTCGTCGAGCTCCAGGGGCAGGGTCTGATCCGGCACCTCGGAGTGAGTAACGCGACGGCGGAACAGGTCGCCGAGGCGCGGGCGATCGCGCCCATCGTGTGCGTGCAGAACATGTACAACCTCGCCTACCGCCAGGACGACGAGCTGATCGACACGCTCGCCGATGCGGGCGTCGCCTACGTGCCCTTCTTCCCGCTCGGCGGCTTCAACCCGCTCCAGTCCTCGGCGCTCTCGGCCGTGGCCACCCGGCTGGGTTCGACGCCGATGTCGGTCGCCCTGGCGTGGCTGCTGCGGCGGTCGCCGAACATCCTGCTGATTCCCGGCACTTCGTCGGCGGAGCACCTGCGCGAGAACGTCATCGGCGCGGGCCTCCCGCTCTCCGACGAGGAGTTCGCCGAGCTGGACAAGATCGGTACACGCGCGTAGATCAATTGCCCGGCATTACGGATCATCACTCACCGGACTCGTCACGTCGGTGGCGCTTGTCAGCGGACTGGTGGTCTCACCGGTCGCGGGGGTGTTCGCCGACCGGTGGCCGCGCAAGCCGATGATGTACGCGCCACCGCCGACCCGGCCGCGACGGCACTCGCGTGGCACAACGCGTACTACATCCGCAAATGCGTCTTCCGGTACGGGCCCGGCTTCATCCAGGTGCGCGACCGGCGCTACGGCGAGCTGCGCCGCTTCACCCATCGACGAACCGGAGTACCACGAGGCCATCGGGACCCTCACCGACGGCGCCCGCGACGGCGCGATCCCGCGGCCGATCCTGGACATCCTCATGGGCGAGACGCTCGTCCTGCGTCTCGGCGACCACCTGTGGTGGGCCCCGTACCGGGTCCGCCGCTGGTCGGAGGCACCGCTGGTGATCTGACCCGGCCGGCGTCGGCGTGCCTGCTCCGGTCGACGAGCGGCGTGGACCGGCTGATCAGACGTCGGGCATGATCTCCCGGACCTCCTGCGCACAGCGGCACGCGGCAGCGATCTTGGCAGCCCACTCCAACGCGTCCTCACGTGAGGGCACATCGATGATCGAGAACCCGCCGACCACGGCCTTGGTCTCCGGGTACGGGCCACTGGTGACGGTGCCGTCGGTGGCCACGACGCTCGCCTGCTGGCTTTCCAGTCCACCGCCGAAGACCCACACACCGGCCTCCTGAGCCTCACGCACCACCTCGTGCGAGGCCACGGACGCCTCGGCCAACTCCTCCTCGGCGAGGACCATCGCGCCGTCGTCGAACGAGATCAGATACCGCGTCATATCAAGGCTCCCTCGGGCATCGGCCGCTTTCGGCCGCCTCACACCCTACGACGAACACCTCCCTTCAGAACCGGCACTCCCCCACCAGATGCCGGGGTCCCGGTCGCTCCCGCTCCGATTCGCCTTGACCGGCCCCGCGGCCAACAGCGGTGCCCACAGGGTGAGTTGGTTCGGGGCCGGCGGCACGGGGCGCGGCGGCGCGTGCCAGGGCGACCAGGTGTCCCCCTGGCACGCGAGCGCTCGAAGACTCACGTCCGCCGGGCAGGCCCACGCCGTCCGAGGGCGGGTGGGTCACCGATCCTTCGGCAGCGCGTACAGCCGGGGAAGGTTCACCACGATCGCCTCCTGGGTACTGCGGGCGATGACGACCACCGCCTCCTCCGTCGGATCGGGGTTCTCCTCCCGGTGCGGCACGAACGGCGGAACGAAGATGTAGTCCCCGGGTGCGGTGCGCAGCCGTACCTCCTCCGGCTCGTCGCCCGAGTCGTCCAGGAAGACGAACTCCGGGTGTCCGCCGATCACATGGATGGCGGTCTCCGACTCGCCGTGGTGGTGGTCGGACGAGGAGGTCGCGGGTGCCACGTGCGTCTGGCCCATCCACAGCTTCTCCGAGCCGACGGTCTTCCCGCTGATGGCCGAGAATCTGCGCATGCCGCCGGTCTGCGCCGTGTCGCCGTCGAGCGAGTCCGCGCGGATGTGGTGCAGACGGGTGCGCAGTGGCGCCGCACGGTGGTCAGGAGCATCGGGGAGGTGCGGGTGGAACCCCTCACCGGGGGTCGTCAACGGCTCGCTCATGGCCGGGACGTTAGGACGGCTCCGGAAAGGATGTCAAGACATGTCCATTACCTTTCACCTGCGGCAATGTTGCCGCAATGGAAGGGCCGAACCGGCGGAACCCTCGCCCCCGGCGGACCGTCCGGCATGATGTGGTCATGCATATCTCCGCGAAGGCGGACTACGCCACCCGCGCCCTGATGGAGCTCGCGTGTGAGCCCGCCCGTCCGCTCACCTGCGAGGCCATCGCCTCCTCGCAGAAGATTCCGTTCCGTTTCCTGAAGTCCGTGGTCGGTGAGTTGCGACGGGCGGGTCTCGTCCGCAGCCAGCGCGGCTGCGAGGGCGGTTACTGGCTCGGCAGGCCCGCCGAGGACATCACCCTGCTGGACGTCGTGCGCGCCGTCGACGGCGAAGTGCTCACGCTGCGCGGCGAGTCGCCGGCCGGGCTCGACTACCCCGGCCCCGCAGGGGCACTGCCCGAGGTGTGGCGGCAGATCGAGGCCCAGGCGGTGGCGGTGCTGGGCGGACGGACCCTGGCCTCGTTGCTGCCGGCGAGCGCGGTCGGGCGGGACAGCAGGGTCGGCGCCGCGTGACGCAGGCGCCCCGAGCACCCCGTGGACCACAAGCACCTCACGTACCCGTGCTGGAGGTGGTGGAGTACACCGACCCGATGTGCCCCTGGGCCTGGGGATCCGAGCCCACGTTCCGCAAGTTGCGGGCGTCGTTGAGCGGCGAGGTCCGCTGGCGGCGCGCGTACGCGATCCTCTTCGACCACGACGACGAACCGGCGCCCGACCCGGCGGCGGAGACCGCCTGGTACACGCGCTACGTGACGGACATCAGCGCGCACACCCTCGCCCCCCGCCCGCTTCGGCTGAAGCGGGTGGCGGCCGGCTCCTGGCCGTCCTCGCTCGTGGCCAAGGCCGCGGAGTTCCAGGGTGCCGACGTGGCCGAGCGCGTGCTGCGGCGCCTGCGGGAGAGCGTCTTCGTACTCGGCGATCCGGCGGACACCACCGCGCTGGCGCTGTCCGCGGCGCGCGGTGTACCCGGGCTGGATCCGCGGCGCCTGGCGGCCGACGCCGCTTCCGGCGACGTGCTGGAGCGGGTCCGCGCCGACCGCGCGGAGGCGCGCCGCCCGGTGCCCGAAGTCCTGTCCGTGGGGGGCGGGTCGCCGCATCCCGGCGCGGCCAAGGAGACCCTCGACGGCGGGCACCGCTACGCGCTGCCCACGCTGGTCTTCCGCGCGGGCGCGAACTACCGCGCGGTGCCCGGCTGGCGGCCTTTCGAGGAGTACGCGGCGGCCGTCGGGGAGCTGCGTCCGGAACTGGCGAAGTTCGCCGAACCGCTGTCCCCGGAGCGGGCGTTGGAGCGTCATCGGAGCCTGACCGAGCCCGAGCGGCGGGTGCTGACGGAGGGAGCCTGGCCACCGCCGCACGCCGTCCGGGTGAACACCGGGAACGGCCCCGTGTGGCTCCATCCGGAGGAAGCCGCGGTGCGTCCGGATGTCACCCTTCCCGGTCCCGCGAGTCCCTGATCTGCGGTCACAGGCCGTCCCGCCCAATGAGACACCAATTGGTGTCCATTGACAGGCGCCGAGATCTGACGCCAGGATGTGCCGCATGAAGACGACGCATCCCGGTGTGGTCTGCCGCTACGTGGATCTGCGGCGCACGTCCAGCGCTCTCTGTCGCTGACCGCCGGCCGCCCACGGCCCACCGACGCCTGAAGGCACCCGGCGACCTCGCCGGTCCGCCGCTCCGTCGAGCCGCGCGGGTCGACGCGAGTCGTCGCCGGTCGTCGCCGAGCACCCCCCGCCGCCACCTCCGCGTCCAGCGCCCCAGCACCTCGGCGCCCTGGACCGGTC
>NZ_JARJHW010000070.1:0-32711 GCF_040560175.1 Streptomyces panacea | reverse complement strand
CCGCGGTGCCGGTCCCGGTGCCGGTGCCGGTCCCGCCGGCCGCCGCCCCCACCGGATCGGGCTCGGGCCGGTTCGCCGCGCTCAGGCAGCCCCTCGGTCAGCCCCTCGGGCGGCGCGCGCTCATCACCGGGATCGCCGCCGGCGCCGCCGGGCTGGTCATCGGCGGCGGGGGCGTACTCGCACTCGCCGACGACGAGCCGTCCGCCGGCACCGACAGCAAGCCCGGCAACACCACCCCCAAGGGCCTGGCCGGACTGCCGCCCGAAGCCCTTTGGGCGTACGAGCAGAAGCCGGCGGCCGACGAGATCCTGAACGCCGCCGTCATCGGCGGCCGGACCCTGCTCCTCACGACGGGGTCGGGCGCCACCGGCGTGGACGCACGCACCGGGAAGCGGCTCTGGCGGAACGACCAGGCCGCCGCCCTCCACCAGGCGCTGCCCGCCTCCGGTGGACTCGCCTTCGTCGCCGGAGCCACCGGTCTGCTCTGGATCTCCACCGCGTCGGGCGCGGTCGAGCACCGTGTCGACTACGCGGACGGCATCACGGACGTGCCCGGCCTCACCGTCGCCGGCGTCGCCGGGACCGGTGACGGCCAGGTCTGGTTCACCGGGTCGCACACGTCCGGTACGGGGAAGGCGGCCACGGTCCGCACCTTCCTCTTCGCCTTCGATCTGACGACCCGCAAGGAGCTGTGGCGCTCCGCGATCTCCAACGGCCGTGCGCCGTTGACGCCCGTCTACCAGTTGATCGCCGTACGCGAGGCGGACATTGTGGTGCGCCAGGACGCCAAGTCGCTGCTGCCCGCCCAGGTCAGGGCAGGCAAGGGGAAGGCCGTCTATCACTGCTTCGGCCGCGCCGACGGCAAGCTGACCTGGTCGAAGTCGTTCGGCGCGGTGCCGCCCACGGGCGGCTCGGTCGGCGACGCGAAGGGCCGGCTGTTCGCGGCGGCGGCCGACCAGTTGTACGCGTACGACACCGCCGACGCCAAGCAGTTGTGGCGCAGGGCGGGCGCGCCCAGAGTGCCGGGCCAGAACTCGTTCGCCTTCGGCACCGGGACACTTCTCGGCTCCACGCTCTACGTCGCGAACCGCTTCCAGGAGGTGTACGCGGTCGACCCCGATTCCGGCATGGAGCGCTGGAAGGGCACGACCGAGGGCCCGGCCTGGAACGGTGTCCCCCGGATCTCGCTCAGCGAGAGCGGCCGGACGGTGCTGTCGGCCGACGGGCTTCAGGTGACGGCGTTCGGGGCGGCGGACGGCAAGCGGCTCTGGAAGTTCCAGAACGCCGGCGAGCCGGCCCCCTCGCCCGCCGCTGACGGCGTGGCCGTGGCCACGCCCGCGTACCAGCCGCTGATGGCCGGGAAGACCGCGGTGATCCGGCGCGGCGGCACGTTCTACGCGCTGCCGGTCGACTGACCCACGGGGCCGCGAACCACCGCGCCGCAGGGCACCGTGCCGCGAGCCACCGTGCCGGGGTCGCAATCCGCCACGCCGGGGGCCGTGATTTCGGCCCGCCGGGGGTGGTGGCATGCGGCCATCTCGCCCAATTGTGCGGTAAGCACATGAGAGCAGGGCAATTGACGCCGCATCATCACCTTGGGGTCGGACAGGCCGTCCCGCAAACGGAGGTGATGGTATGTCAGGCAGACTGCTGCGGTCCGTCTGTACGGCGGCACTCGCCGTCCTGGCGGCGGTACCGTGCGCCGCGCCGGCCGGCGCCGAACCTGTTCCCGGCGGCGCCCCCCGCGGCGTCGCCGAACTGCTCACCGAAATGCGGAAGCTGTACCAGCAGGCCGAGGAGGCCACCGAGGCCTACAACGCCACCGAGGTGAAGCTCACCGCCCAGCAGGCCGAGGTGAAGAGTGTCGGCGCGGGCCTCACCGGCGCCCGCGAGGCGCTGGTCCGCAGCCGCGCCCAGATCGGACAGCTGGCCCGCCAGCAGTATCAGGGAACCTCCGAACTCTCCGCCTACGTGCAGCTGTTGCTGTCCAGGGATCCCCAACACGCCCTCGATCAGAAGCATCTGATGGACCGTGCGCAGAGTGATCGGCTGTCGACCGTCGCACGGCTCACCAACGGCGAGAGGCGCGCCGACACCCTCGCCGAACGGTCCCGGAAAGCACTCGCCGAGCAGAAGGCACTCGCCGCGAAGCAGAAGAAGCAGCGCGACGCGGTCCGGACGAAGCTGACGGACGTCGAGCGGATGCTCGCCTCGCTCACCCCCGAGCAGATCGCGGCGATCGCCGAGCGCGAGGACGCCGACACGGACAAGGCCCAGGAGAAGCTGATCACGTCGGGCGCGCTCGGTGACGCCGCGACCGCGACGGAGGGCGCCGGCGCGACGGAGAGCGCCACCACGACGGGCGGCACCACCCCGACGGGGAGCGCCACCACGACGGGCGGCACCACCCCGACGGGGAGCGCCACCACGACTGACGGCGCGACCCCGACGGGCGACGCGACCCCGAGCCTCGGCAGGAGCCTCCGGGCGCCGTCGGCCGAGGGCGGCGAGGCACTGACGTACGCCGTGGAGCAGATCGGCAAGCCGTATCTGTGGGGCGCGGAGGGGCCGGAGTCGTACGACTGCTCGGGGCTCACCTCGCGGGCCTGGTCGCGTGCCGGGGTGAGCGTGCCCCGGACGAGCCAGGAACAGTGGGCCGAGCTGCCGAGGGTGAAGCTGAGCGAGCTGCGCCCCGGCGATCTGGTGGTGTACTTCCCGAAGGCGACCCATGTGGCGATGTATCTCGGCGACGGGAAGGTGGTCCACGCCCCGCGCCCGGGGGGCCGGGTGAAGGTCTCCCCCCTCGCGTCGAATCCGCTGCTCGGCGCCGTACGGCCCGATCCGGACGCCGGGCCGCTCGACATGGAGTCGTACGACCCGCCCGAGCTGCCGCCGGGCGCCACCGAAGGTGCCGACACCGGCAACAACTCGATCACCCCACAGGCGGGTTGAGGCCGCGCGCATCAGCCGGTCGTGCTCCGGGGCCTCAATCGCACCGGCCGCCGACCGCCGCCAGATACGCGTCGGTCCTCCCGGCGTCGTAGAAGAAGTCCTCGAAGTCCGACGGATCGTTGAATCCGTTGGCGAACCGGTCGGCGACCGGCTGGAGCCGGCCGCCGGCGGCGAACATCTTCAGCACGTGCTCCGGGGGCGGGGCGAGCATCGCGTTCGTCCACTTGGTGGTGTGCCGTGCGCTCTCCCAGTGCCGGTCGAACGTCGCCCGCATCCATGCCTCGTCGAACTCCCGGTCGCCGTGCGACACGATCGACTCCAGATACGAAGCGGCGCACTTGGAAGCCGAGTTGGAGCCCTGCCCGGTGAGCGGGTCGTTCGCCACGACGACGTCGGCGACACCGAGGACGAGTCCGCCGCCCGGCAGCCGTCCGACCGGGTGGCGGACGGTGGGCGTGTAGCGGCCGGCCAGGGTGGCGTTCGCGTCGGTCAGCTCCACCTTCATGGCGCGGGCGTACTCCCAGGGCGTGTAGCGCTCCATCAGCTCCAGCGTCAGGGAGAGATGGTCGGCCGGGTCCCTGATGCCCTGGAAGGCGTCGACCGGGCCGCCGGGTATGCCCTCCCAGAACAGGATGTCCGCGCGGCCGGTGACGGTCAGCGTCGGCATCACGAAGAACTCGCCGACGCCGGGCACGACGTTGCAGCGGACGGCGTCGAATCCGGGGTGTTCGGGGCGCGGGCCGAGCCCGTGGACGTACGCGACGGCGAGCGCCCGCTGCGGCGTGTCGTACGGGGAGCGTGCGGCGTCCCTGCCGAACATCGCGACCAGTTCGCCCTTGCCGGCCGAGACGAGGACGAGGTCGTAGACGCGGGAGAAGTAGTCGAGGTCGGACACGGCCGCACCGTGGATGACCAGTTGGCCGCCGCGCTGGGCGAACGTCTCCATCCAGCCCGCCATCTTGACCCGTTGGTCGACGGACTGGGCGATCCCGTCCAGCATGCCCACCCAGTCGATCGCGCGGGAGGAGTCGGGCGCGGCGACGGAGACACCGAGGCCCTCGACACGCGGGGCCTGGGACTCCCAGAAGCCCAGCTTGAGGTCGCGCTCGTGCTGGAGCGCGGTGTGGAACATGCACTGGGTGGACATGACGCGGCCCGTCCGGATCTCGTCGGGCGTGCGGTTGGACAGCAGGGTGACCTCGTACCCGTACGACTGGAGTCCGAGGGCGAGCTGGAGGCCGGACTGTCCGGCACCGACGACGAGTATCTTCCGCATGGCGGGGGTCTCCGTTTGTTGCTGCCTGCTTGCCTGCTGTCAGGCTATGTGGATACCGCGGCGAGGGCGTGGCCCACCAGGGCGAGCAGCGATTCGACGACGGTGATCCGTTTGCGCGCGTCCATGATCATCACGGGTACGTGCGGGAGCACTGACAGCGCCTCCCGTACGTCCTTTGCCTCGAACGACTCGGTGCCCTCGAAGTGGTTGACGGCGACGATGTACGGAAGGCCGTAGCTCTCGAAGTAGTCGAGCGCCGGGAAGCAGTCGGCGAGCCGACGGGTGTCGGCCAGGACGACGGCGCCGATCGCGCCACGCACCAGGTCGTCCCACATGAACCAGAAGCGCTGCTGGCCGGGGGTGCCGAAGACGTACAGCACGAGGTCGTCGTCGAGGGTGACACGGCCGAAGTCCATCGCGACGGTGGTGGAGGTCTTCCCAGGGGTGTCCGCGAGATCGTCGGTTCCCTCACTGGCCCGCGTCATCAGGGCCTCGGTGCGCAGCGGCCTGACCTCGGAAACCGATCCGACGAAGGTCGTCTTGCCGACGCCGAAGCCGCCCGCGACCACGATCTTGGTCGCGACGGGCGCCCTGGTGCGGTCCAACTGCCAGTCGCGCAGCCCCTCTTCGGCGACGTCCGAGTCATCTGACGCGTCAGAGACGGCGAAGTCCACCCAGCACCCTTTCCAGCAGCGCCCGGTCCGGGGGGCCACTGTCGTGGCCGGTCCCGTACACGCGGATCTTTCCCTGGTCGGCCAGGTCGCTGAGCAGCACCCGGACGACTCCCATCGGCATCTTGAGCAGCGCCGAGATCTCGGCGACGGTCCGCATCCGCCCGCACAGTTCGACGATGGCGCGCATCTCCGGCATGCCGCGCGACGCGGCGGCGGCGCCACCATCGCCGTCGCCGCCACCGCTCGACAGTTCCTTGCGCTCCTCGGACGCCTCCAGCGCGGCGACGAACGTCTCGACCAGCAGCACATGGCCGAAGCGCGTCCTGCCGCCGGTCAGCGAGTACGGGCGTACGCGCGCGACACGGCGGTCCGGGCCGCGCCCGGGAAGGCCGCGGCCGGGAAGCCCACGGGCCGATCCGGTCGCGGACACCGATGTCATCGGGCGCTCTCCATCGACTTGCGCAGCTCGCTGCGGAGTTCGGGGGTGAGTACGTGTCCGGCCCGGCCGACGAACACCGCCATCTGGTAGGCCACGGCGTGCATGTCGCAGTCGGCGCCGGCGTGCAGACCGAGCAGCGATCCGTCGCTGATCGACATGACGAAGACGCTGCCCTCGTCCATCGCGACCATCGTGTGCTTCACATCGCCGCCGTCCATCAGTTCGGCCGCACCGAGGGTGAGGCTGCTGATGCCGGAGATGATCGTGGCGAGGTCCGCGCTGGAACCGCGCGGGCTCTTGCTCCCGCCCGCGCTCTCCGCGGGGTCGTGACGTTCCGGGTCCGAGGAGAGCAGCAGCAGCCCGTCCGACGAGACGACCGCGACGGAGCGTGCTCCTCGCACCTCCTCCACGAGATTCGTCAACAGCCAGTGGAGATCGCGGGCTTCACTGCTCAGTCCGAATGTGCCGGTCGCCGTCAACTGCGTGCCTCCTCGACAGTTTCCCCCGTCTCATCCGTACGCGCGTCGGTCCCCTCCATCGCGTCCTGCTGCCGCGGTACCGCACTGCTCCGTGGTGAACTGCCCTGCTTCTGCACTTCGGTCTGCTCCAAAAGCTCGGCGTCGGAGTCGCGCCTGCCGTCCTTGGCCCCTCGGTGGAACCCACCGAGCCTGCGGCGCAACGCGTCCGCGTCGACGCTACCCGGCCGCTCGGCCGTCGTGTCGGCGGGCTTGAGCACTTTGGGGGTGCGCTTGGGCAGACCCTTGTCGGTGACGGCTTCGGTTTCGGCCTCGACTTCGGCCTCGACTTCGGCTTCGGCGGGCGACTCGGCGACGCGCTGGGCGACGGGCTCGGTGAGCGGTTGCGTCCCGCCCGTCCCGCCCGTCTCTTCAACGTCGCCGTCGCCGTCGGCAGCAGCGTCGGCGTCGTCTTCAACGTCGTCCGCCACGTCGGCGACGCGCTCGTGCGCGTCGGGACCGATGGCGTAGGGGTCGTCGGCAGGCGCGACGTTCTCCGCCGCCGCCCCGTCCTCCCCCACCAGCGGGTCCCGGTCCGAACGCCCCTGCAACACATTGGAGTTGGCCTCCGCGGCCGACCCCGGAAGGTGCGGCATCGGCGCCGCGCCGGTTGCCGTCGCCCGGTGCGGGACCGCGATCGGCGGGACCGTCGGGAGCAGGGCCTGTGGCAGTACGACGACCGCCGCGAGCCCGCCCTGATGGTGGTCGCGCAGGGTGACCTCGACGCCGTGGCGGGAGGCGAGCAGCGCCACGACGCGCAGGCCGAGCCCGTCATCGCCGGCGCCGCCGTCGGTGCCGGTCTTCCCCGGCTTGGCGGACTTCCCGGACTTGGCCGGCTGCGGCTTGTACGCGTCCGGGTCGGCGAGCCGCTCGTTGAGTTCGGCGATCCGCGCCTCCGGCATGCCAATGCCCTTGTCCTGCACGGAGAGCTTCACGTCACCGCTCTCCAGCATCCAGCCGGACAGCTCGACGTGGGCGTCGGGCGGCGAGAACGACGTGGCGTTCTCCAGGAGTTCGGCGACGAGATGGCTGATGTCGTCCGCCGCGAAGCCGGCTAGCTGGGCGTGCGGCGGAAGTGACTGGATGGTGACCCGCTCGTACTTGTCGATCTCGCTGACGGCCGCGCGCAGGACATCGACGAGCGGTACGGGGCCCGGGTAACCCCCGCCGGGCTCGCGCCCGGCGAGCATCAGCAGGTTCTCGCTGTGCCGGCGCATGACCGTGGCCATGTGGTCGATCTTGAAGAGGACACCGAGCCGGTCCGGGTCCTGCTCGCGCTCCTCCAGGCTCTCGATGACGCCGAGTTGACGTTCCACGAGGCCCAGCGTGCGCAGCGACAGATTCACGAACGAGTGGTGGACGGTGTACCGCAGCGCTTCCAGCTGCGCGGTGATGTCGGCGGTCTGCTGCTGGAGTTCGGTGCGCTGGTCGGCCATGGCCTGCCGGGCGCCGATCAGTCCGGTGCGGTCGCTGTTGAGCTTGTCGGCGCGCGTGGACACGTCGAGGAGCGTGGCGTGCAGGCTGTTGAGCGACCGTACGACCTGGCCGAACTCGTCGTTGCGGCCGGTGAAGCGGACCGGTTCCCCGGTCGCGGGCTCGGAGGCCAGACGGGCGGCGCCGATACGCAGGACGGCGAGCGGCCGGGTGAGCGTACGCGCGACGGCGGTGGACGCGCCGACGGCGACGATCAGCAGGCCGCCGAGGAGGGCGATGCTCACCTCCAGCGAGGTGACCCCGTCGTCGCGCAGCCCCTCCAGCCGCTTGAGCTGGCCGGAGCCGATGCCGGACTCGACGCCGCGCATCTGCTCGATACGGCTGGACAGCGACGACTCGACCTTCTCCTGGTTTGCGTCGCGGTCCTTGTCGGAGAGTTCGGGGCTGTCGGCGAGGCTGGACAGGTACTTCTCCGCCGTGGTGACCTCGGGCCCGGTGACGGTCGTGGCGAGGGAGTCGCGCGCCACGGTGCCCGCGGACTGGTCGAAGTCGGCGAGCGAGGCGAGTTCGTGGACGCGGGACTGCTGGGCGGCGGCGCTGAGCGCATCGCGGGTGCGGTCGTTCTCGGCGGCGTCGTCGTCCTTCGGCTGGATGGGCAGGCCGGTGACGGGGTCGAACTGCGGTGCGGTGCTCTTGGGCTCGGGAACGGCGAGCGCGGCCAGCAGCAGGCCGCGGGTGGCCGACGCCTGCTCGACGGCGCGGCCGAGCGCGGCGGGGGCGCGGGTGCCGTCGGCGGCCTCGGCGGGCGTCTTCTCGGCGACCTCGTCCGCGACGGCGTGCAGTTTGGCGATGACGTCCGTGTACGCCTGGTACGCCTCAAGTGCGGTGCCTTTGCCGGTGAGGGCGGTGCGGCGGATGGACGGGACGGTGGAGAGATCCCTGCGCAGCCCGGGGGACGCGGCCGCGTCGATCTCGTCGATCTGCCGGTCGACGCGGGTGGCGGGCGCCCCGCCCGGCGCGCCGTCGGCCTTCTCGTCGGCGCCCGCCTTGTCATCGCCGTCGGCCTCGTCGCCACCGTCGCCCTCCGGCTCCTCACGGCCCCCGGCGATATGAACGACGACTTCGTCCCGCTCGTCGGCGAGGGAGTGGGCGAGGACGGCCGTCTGCCGGTTCAGCTCGGCGAGGGTGACCAGGCGCTGGGCGTCGGTCAGTTCGGACGAGGCGCCCAGGACCGCGGGCATGCCCGCCGCCACGACGGTGACACCGACGACGGCGACCGCGACGACCAGCCGGCTGCGTACACGTACGGGCTTCCCGGCGGGAGCCGCGGTCATGTCGGCCGCCCCGGCCGACACCGACTTACGGGGCTCTGCCGAGCCCTGGGACCCGCCGCGCGTGCCGCTCTTGCCCCGAGGCCGCTTCTTCTGCACCGGTGCTCGCATTCTCGACTCGTCCGCCCACGAGGCGGAGATGACGTCCGGTCAGACCCGGATGACCCTCCACCCCTGGCACGGCTTCCGACCATTCCAGCGTTTCTCGGAGGGGGCGCGTATCGGCCGCTCCGCCACCTGAACGAGTGAACATCAAGGAGGAGTTGGCGAACAACTCGCGCGGGCGCGCGGCACGGACGCGCTCGGTGGGGCGGTTGGAACTTACGCGTGAGCTTTGGCAGGATGCCGGGCCGCATCGTCGCGGAGCGGGTCATTCCGGCCATCCGGTGGCGCGGTGCCGCGCCCGGCGGAGAAGAAAGCGCGCCGGGTACGTCGCGGTACGGAGAGGAGACCCGGCGTACGCGGAGGGGCACCGAGGAGCGCCCGAGGTGTGTCCGGGCCGTGGCCGAGGTGCGTGGGCGCGGTGAAGGCGCCGGACCGGATCGGGCGGGGCTCTCGGGCAGACTGGGGTCCATGCGCATCGATATCGCCACCGCCCCCGGCAGCCACCCCCGCCCGAACGAGGACTGGACCGCCGTGGCCGCGCCCTCCGCGGGCAGCGGCGGCACGCTCATCGTGCTGGACGGTGTGACACCTCCGCCGGACGGCGACGGTTGTGTACACGGCGTCCCGTGGTTCGCCGCGCGACTCGGCGGGGCACTGACCGAACTGTCCGCTTCACGCCGGGAAATGGCCCTGGCCGACGCCCTCGCGGAGTCGATCCGGCGTACGGCCGACGCCCACCGCTCCACGTGTGACCTTTCTCACCCCCGTACGCCGCAGGCAACCGTCGTCATGGTGCGCTGGGACGCGGACACGGTCGAGCACCTCGTCCTCTCGGACTCGACCCTCCTCCTGGAGTCGCCGGACGGCGAGGTGCGGGCCGTCGTGGACGACCGGCTGGACCGGATTCCGCGCGCGGTGCGCCGCCAGGCCGCCGCGACGGACGCGCTGCGCAACGCGGAGGGCGGCTTCTTCACCGCGGCCGTCGACCCGGACGTGGCGGCGAAGGCCGTGACGGGGCGGACGCCGGCGTCCGAGGTACACGCCTTGGTGGGCCTCACCGACGGCGCGGCGCGGTGGGTGGAGGTGTTCCGGGAGGGTGACTGGGCGGACTGTCTGGCGCTCGTCAGGAAGAGCGGACCGCAGGAGCTGATCGACCGGGTACGGGCGGCGGAGTCTGCGGACCCGGACGGGGTGGCCTTCCGGCGGGGCAAGCCGTACGACGACGCGACGGTCGTGTACGTGGAGCCGTAGACCGTGGAGCGCGCCTTTGGGGTCCGGGCGCGGGACAGGCACCGGTCTCGGCTCGTGGGCGGCGGTTGTACGTGCGGAGCAGCTCCCGCCCGCCGCCCCGTACGCACTGCCGCGCGCCGCTCCTGGCCCGACCGCCCCGCCCCGCCCCGGCGGGCAGGCGCGCTCAGCTCTCCGCGCGCGCGTTCAAGTGGTGCAGCAGCCGCGCCAGTTCGGCGACCTCCGCCCGGTCCCAGTCCGCCAGCTTGCGCACGTACCGCTCGCGCCGCGCGTCCCGAACCCGGCGGAAGCGCGCGACCCCCTCGCCGGTGAGCCGCACCAGCGAGGCGCGCCCGTCCGCCGGATCGGGCTCGCGCGTGACCAGCCCGAGCGCTTCCAGCGCGTGCAGTTGACGGCTCATCGTCGCCTTGCCGACCCCGAAGTAGACGGCGAGATCGGTGGCACGCTGATGACCGGTCTCCTCCAGCCGTACGAGAAGTCCGTAGGCGGCCGGCTCCAGGTCGGGATGGACCTCGCGGGCCATTTCGCCGGAATTGGCTCTGGCGCGCCGCAGAAAGACGGCCAACTCACGCTCCAGCGCCAGGAATTCGTGGTCCACCTCACTTTTCCCGACCGGTTCGGGTTCATTCGCCGTACCGTCTCCGTGCACGTCAGCACCCATCACACCCATCGCGCGCTTTCCCGCTCCTGAAAGTTCTCCGTCGCCGGGGCCCATTGCCGCAGCTCTGTCAGTATTTCGCAGGTTTATACCAACGGCAGCGGCCTGAGGCCGTTCCGCCGCTCCGTTCCGCCCCCGAAGCGTCCTTCACGGCGCGAGTGTTGGCATGTCCACACCGCGACACGTCGATACGTCATGAGCTCCCCCCTACGTCGGACACCCCCAACGGGCTGCCCATGTCTCCGGCCCGGCCCGAAACGGAGGGACGGCCGGGACGGCCGGCCGGCACCTAACTGAACGGGGTGGGCCCCCGGCAACCGAGTGCCGGGGGCCCACCCCTCGCGTTCCCGACTCCGCCGTCACGCGGGTGACGGCGGGTGACGCGGGTGCCACCGCCTTACGCGGCGACCGGGATCTCCGCCGTCGCCGACGAGAGCGCGATCTCCAGGACCTGGCGTACATCCGTCACCGGGTGGACCTCCAGCTTCTCCAAGATCTCGGCGGGGACGTCGTCAAGGTCCGCCTCGTTCCGCTTCGGGATCACGACCGTCGTGATGCCCGCCCGGTGCGCGGCCAGCAGCTTCTGCTTCAGGCCGCCGATGGGCAGGACGCGCCCGGTCAGCGAGACCTCGCCGGTCATGGCGACATCCGTACGGACCTGGCGTCCGCTCAGCAGCGAGGCGAGCGCCGTCGTCATCGTGATGCCCGCGCTCGGGCCGTCCTTGGGCACCGCGCCCGCCGGGAAGTGGATGTGCACGCCCCGGTCCTTCAGGTCGGCGACCGGCAGTTCCAGTTCGGCGCCGTGCGAGCGCAGGAAGGAGAGCGCGATCTGCGCGGACTCCTTCATGACGTCGCCGAGCTGTCCGGTCAGGGTCAGACCCGAACCGCCCGTCTCCGGGTCGGCCAGCGACGCCTCCACGAAGAGGACGTCTCCGCCCGCGCCGGTCACGGCCAGGCCGGTGGCCACGCCGGGCACCGCCGTGCGTCGCTCGGCCGGGTCCTGGGCGGACTCGGGCACGTGGTGCGGCCGGCCGATCAGCCCGCGCAATTCGCCGTCTCCTACGGAGAAGGGCAGTTCGCGCTCGCCCAGCTCGTGCTGTGCGGCGACCTTGCGGAGCAGTCTGGCGATGGAGCGCTCCAGGTTGCGTACGCCCGCTTCGCGGGTGTACTCGCCCGCCAGCTTGCGCAGCGCCTCGTCCTCCAGCGTGACCTCGCCGGTCTCCAGACCGGCCCGCTCCAGCTGCCGGGGCAGCAGGTGATCGCGTGCGATGACGACCTTCTCGTCCTCGGTGTAGCCGTCGAGCCGGACCAGCTCCATACGGTCGAGCAGGGCCTCCGGGATGGCCTCCAGGACGTTCGCGGTGGCGAGGAAGACCACGTCGGAGAGGTCGAGTTCGACCTCCAGGTAGTGATCGCGGAAGGTGTGGTTCTGCGCCGGGTCGAGGACTTCGAGGAGGGCGGCTGCCGGGTCGCCCCGGTAGTCGGAGCCGACCTTGTCGATCTCGTCGAGCAGGACGACCGGATTCATCGAACCGGCCTCCTTGATCGCCCGGACGATACGGCCCGGAAGCGCGCCCACGTACGTACGCCGGTGGCCACGGATCTCCGCCTCGTCCCGGACACCGCCGAGCGCGACGCGGACGAAGGAGCGTCCCATGGCGTGCGCGACGGACTCTCCCAAGGAGGTCTTTCCGACGCCGGGCGGACCGACGAGGGCGAGGACGGCGCCGCCGCGGCGGCCTCCGACCACACCCAGACCGCGGTCGTCACGGCGCTTGCGGACCGCCAGGTACTCCGTGATCCGTTCCTTCACGTCGTCCAGGCCGGCGTGCTCGGCGTCCAGGACGCGCTGGGCGCCCCGGATGTCGTACGCGTCCTCCGACCGCTCGTTCCACGGCAGTTCGAGGACGGTGTCCAGCCAGGTGCGGATCCACGAGCCCTCGGGGCTCTGGTCGGACGACCGCTCCAGCTTGTCGACCTCCTTGAGCGCCGCCTCCCGGACGTGCTCGGGCAGATCGGCGGCCTCCACGCGGGACCGGTAGTCGTCGGACTCGTCCCCGGGGTCGCCGTTGAGCTCGGACAGCTCCTTGCGTACGGCGTCGAGCTGGCGCCGCAGCAGGAACTCCCGCTGCTGCTTGTCGACGCCCTCCTGGACGTCCTTCGCGATGGACTCGGCGACGTCCTGCTCGGCGAAGTGCTCGCGGAGCTGGTCGGTCGCCAGCTTCAGCCGGGTCACCGGATCGGCGGTCTCCAGCAGCTCGACCTTCTGGGCCGTGCTGAGGAACGGCGAGTAGCCGGCGTTGTCGGCGAGCTGCGAGACGTCGTCGATCTGCTGGACACGGTCCACGACCTGCCAGGCGCCGCGCTTCTTCAGCCAGTCGGTGGCGAGAGCCTTGTATTCCTTGATCAGTTCGGTGACGGAGCCGGGCAGCGGGTCGGGCACGGTCTCCTCGACGTGCAGCCCCTCCACCCACAGGGCCCGTCCGGGCCCGGTCGTACCGGCGCCGATCCTGACGCGGCCCCGGCCGCGGATCAGGGCGCCGGGGTCGCCGTCGGAGAGCCTGCCGACCTGCTCGACGGTGCCGAGGACGCCGGTCCCCGCGTATGCCCCGTCGAGGCGCGGCACGAGCAGCACCTTCGGCTTTCCCCCGTCGGAGTCGTCGCCGGCAGCCGCCTGGGCGGCCTCGACGGCGGCACGCACTTCGGTGTCGGACAGGTCCAGCGGCACCACCATCCCGGGCAGCACGACCTCGTCGTCGAGCGGCAGCACGGGCAGGGTGAGCGGTGTGGACGTGGCAGCCATGGTCTCCCCTTCGGCAGTCAAAAGTTGAGCTATGTGGGCTCAATGCTTGTGAGCCTGCCGTTGTTCCCCGGATACCTGGGGAGGGTGTTCGCTCTGAGCGATCGGGGCGCCGGCACCGGGCTCGACGCTGCCGGACGGCCCGGCCGACAACCACCGCGGGCGCGGCCTCGGCCGGCTCGTGCTGCGTACGCTCGAAACGTCCGCCGGCGACGCGGGCGCCACCACCGGCGTCCTCTCCGCCACCAGGTACGGCCTGCACCTCTGTACACATCGCCGCCCGGCGGCTCCCGGGCCCGCTCACGGGCGTCGCAGGGGGAACGGACAGCGGCGGCCACCTGGGCCCGGTGGGGACAGCAGTCGACTCCCCGCACGACTGTCCGCCCGTCCCCCGGGCACACGCCCCATGAACCGGTTTGTCGCCACCCCGCGCACCCCGCGAGGATGGCATCGCACCCGGTCAGCCGCAGAACCGAGGAGACGCCCCCGTGCCCGACCCCACGTCCGAAGCGACCGACGACCGACCCGTGACCCTCGACCGGCGGGACGGCCCGTACGGCGAGGTCGTCCTACGGAGGCGGCCGGGCGCCCACGGCGGTGGCGACATCCACGAGATCATCGCCAACGGCACGTTCCTGATGGACACCTCCGACGGCCGCTCCGAGCGGCTGCTGGTCGACGCCGCGCAGGCCGCCCTCTCCCCCGACCGCCGTGACGGTCTGCCGTCGGTCCTCATCGGCGGGCTCGGTGTGGGTTTCTCGCTCGCGCACGCCGCCGCCGACGCCCGCTGGGGCCGGATCGTGGTGGTCGAGCGCGAGCAGGCCGTCATCGAGTGGCATCACGCGGGACCGCTCGCCCGGATCTCCGGCGCCGCGCTCGGTGACCCGCGCACTGTGATCCTCCACACCGATCTTGTCGAATACATGCGTACGGCGACCGAGGCCGCGGAGGGCACCGACGAGCCCTTCGACCGCTACGACGCCCTCTGCCTCGACATCGACAACGGGCCCGGCTGGACCGTCACCGACGAGAACGCGAGCCTGTACACGCCCGGCGGACTGGCCGCCTGCCTGGCGCGGCTCAACCCCGGCGGAGTCCTCGCCGTCTGGTCCGCGCAGCCCTCCTCCTCTTTCGAGGAGGCGCTGCGGAATGCCGGTTTCACCGGGGTTAGGACCGAAGAGATCCAAGTTGCCCGAGGAGTGCCTGACGTGGTCCATCTCGCCGTTCGCCCTGCGTAGCCGGGAGACCTCCGGTGCCTCTACGCTGCTCCCCACACACGGGATCCGCCATCCGCACGCAGACGGCGGATCGAGGAACACGGATCGCGGAACGTAGCAGGGGCGGGGCGATGGAGCAGACACACACCAGCCAGAACGGGGTCGCGGCCACTCCCGGCGCGCAGCGCCGGGTGCTCGTGGTCGAGGACGACGCGACGATCGTGGACGCCATCGCGGCCCGGCTGCGTGCCGAGGGCTTCGTCGTCCAGACGGCGGTCGACGGCCCGGCCGCCGTGGACGCCGCCGAGGCGTGGCAGCCGGATCTGATGGTCCTCGACGTGATGCTGCCCGGCTTCGACGGTCTGGAGGTCTGCCGCCGCGTCCAGGCGCAGCGTCCGGTGCCGGTGCTGATGCTGACGGCGCGCGACGACGAGACCGACATGCTCGTGGGGCTCGGTGTCGGGGCCGACGACTACATGACCAAGCCGTTCTCGATGCGGGAGCTGGCGGCGCGCGTGCATGTACTGCTGCGCCGCGTGGAGCGCGCGGCGCTGGCCGCCGTGACGCCGCGCAGCGGGATCCTGCGCCTCGGCGAGCTGGAGATCGACCACGCGCAGCGCCGGGTGCGCGTGCGCGGCGAGGACGTCCATCTGACACCCACCGAGTTCGACCTGCTGGTCTGCCTGGCGAACACACCGCGCGCCGTGCTCTCGCGGGAGCAGCTGCTGGCCGAGGTGTGGGACTGGGCGGACGCCTCGGGCACCCGTACGGTCGACAGCCACATCAAGGCGCTGCGCCGGAAGATCGGCGCCGAGCGGATCCGTACGGTGCACGGTGTGGGATACGCCCTGGAGACACCGGCGCCATGAGCCGGTCGCCGGGCGGCAGGGGCGAGCGGGACGAGGTCCCGGAACGTACGGACCGCGGCGGCCGTACGCCGCGCCCGGCGCGCGCTGCCCGCCCGTCCCGTACGGGCGCGCCCCGGCCGGCCGGGGGCGGCACCGGCGGCGGGCACGGTCCCGCGCGGAAGGGCCCGGCCAGGATCAGGGCGGGACACGGGTCTCTCGGCGGGCACGGTGGGGTGGACGGCGGCGGTCTGCGGCCGTTCTCCATCAAGACGAAGCTCGGCATGCTCGTCGTGGTCTCCGTGCTCATCACCACGGGCCTGCTGATGGTGGCGCTGCGCACCGAGACCGAGCTGCGCTTCATCACGGTCTTCTCCATGATCGCGACGCTGTTGATAACGCAGTTCGTGGCGCACGGTCTGACGGCCCCGCTGGACGAGATGAACACCGTCGCGAAGGGCATCTCGCACGGTGACTACACACGGCGCGTGAGCGGCGCCGACCGCCGTGACGAGCTGGGCGACCTGGCCTCGACCATCAACCGCATGGCGGACGACCTGGAGGCCGTGGACCGGCACCGCAAGGAGCTGGTCGCCAACGTCTCGCACGAGCTGCGCACGCCGATCGCCGCGCTGCGCGCCGTACTGGAGAACGTGGTGGACGGTGTGTCCGCCGCCGACCCGGAGACGATGCGTACGGCGCTGAAGCAGACCGAGCGCCTGGGCAGGCTCGTCGAGACGCTGCTGGACCTCTCCCGGCTCGACAACGGCGTACTGCCGCTCAAGGCGCGGCGCTTCGAGGTGTGGCCGTATCTGTCCGGGGTGCTGAAGGAGGCCAATCTCGCGGCCTCGCAGCGCGCTCTCAGTTCCGGTTCGGGCAATCACACCCGTACGGACGTCCATCTGCATCTGGACGTGTCGCCGCCGGAGCTGACGGCGCACGCGGACGCGGAGCGGCTGCACCAGGTGGTGGCGAATCTCATCGACAACGCGGTCAAGCACAGCCCGCCGCACGGCCGGGTGACGGTGCGGGCGCGGCGCGGGCGCGGTCCCGAGTCGCTGGATCTGGAGATCCAGGACGAGGGGCCCGGTATCCCGGAGCCGGAGCGGCACCGGGTCTTCGAGCGCTTCAACCGGGGCAGCTCCCCGTCGCCGCACGGGCCGGGCAGTGACGGCGGTACGGGACTGGGGCTCGCGATCGCGAGTTGGGCGGTGGATCTGCACGGCGGACGCATCGGCGTGGCCGAATCCGTACGCGGGTGCCTCATCCAGGTGACACTTCCGGGAATCCCCCGGGCGCGGGGTTGACGTAGGGTTCGAACCGGAGGCACCGGAAGAGTCCGTTCCACGGGCATTCGGTCGGGTGCTGCCGACGCGGACCCCGTTCGGGGGCCGAAAAGGCGGCGTCAGCGACATGGTGCGTCCGCAGTTCCGAGGACAGCTCCAAGGAAACCTGGCTTGTTTCCCGCCAATTCCTGCGCCGAAACCCGCCTTCCGGTGTGACTTGCATGACGTTGCCCCCGCCCGGTCTGCTCCTCTCGGTCCGGTAGGCGTAGCCTTGATTCCCGCTGTCCATCACCTTGTGAAGCGGAAGAGGGCGGTTGCCGCCGTGTCGTCTCAGTCCCCCAGTAACTCAAGCGTCTCGACCGACCGAACGGGGCAGGAAAAGAATCCTGCCGCCGCCTTCGGGCCGAATGAATGGCTCGTCGACGAGATCTACCAGCAGTACCTCCAGGACCCGAATTCGGTCGACCGTGCCTGGTGGGACTTCTTCGCCGACTACAAGCCGGGCAATACCGGTGCGGCGGACAAAACCCCGGAGCCCGCGGCGACATCCACCGCCGCGACATCCACCGCAGCCGCGGGGGCTGCGGTGAGCCCGGCACCGACCGCGCCGGCGGCCACGACCGCCACCGCCGCACCGGCTCCCGCCGCACCGGCGAAGCCCGTGGCAGCCGCTCCCGCGCAGGCCCAGGCCCCCAAGGCCGAGTCCCAGGCGCCGGCCGCCGCCCCCGCCGCTCCGGCACGGCCCGCCGCCGCGGCCCCCGCGCCGGCCAAGGCCGCGCCCGCCGCCAAGCCGGCCGCCGCCAGGCCCGCCGCCGAGCCGAAGCAGGAGCCGGCCGAGGAGCCCACGGGCCCCGAGTACGTGACGCTGCGCGGCCCGTCGGCCGCTGTCGCGAAGAACATGAACATGTCGCTGGAGGTGCCCACGGCCACGTCCGTGCGCGCCGTCCCGGTGAAGCTGCTCTTCGACAACCGCATCGTCATCAACAACCACCTGAAGCGGGCGCGCGGCGGCAAGATCTCCTTCACGCACCTCATCGGGTACGCGATGGTGCAGGCCATCAAGGCCATGCCGTCGATGAACTACTCCTTCACGGAGAAGGACGGCAAGCCCACCCTGGTCAAGCCGGAGCACATCAACTTCGGTCTCGCCATCGACCTGGTGAAGCCGAACGGCGACCGCCAGCTCGTCGTCGCCGGCATCAAGCAGGCCGAGACGCTCAACTTCTTCGAGTTCTGGCAGGCGTACGAGGACATCGTCCGCCGCGCCCGCACCAACAAGCTGACGATGGACGACTTCACCGGCGTCACCGTCTCGCTGACCAACCCGGGCGGCCTCGGCACGGTGCACTCCGTGCCGCGTCTGATGCCCGGTCAGTCGGTCATCATGGGCGTCGGCTCGATGGACTACCCGGCGGAGTTCCAGGGCACCTCGCAGGACACCCTGAACAAGCTGGGCATCTCCAAGGTCATGACGCTGACCTCCACGTACGACCACCGCGTCATCCAGGGCGCCGCCTCCGGCGAGTTCCTGCGGGTCGTCAGTCAACTGCTGCTCGGCGAGAACGAGTTCTACGACGAGATCTTCCAGTCGCTGCGGATCCCGTACGAGCCGGTCCGCTGGCTCAAGGACATCGACGCGTCGCACGACGAGGACGTCACGAAGCCCGCGCGGGTCTTCGAGCTGATCCACTCCTACCGGGTGCGCGGCCATGTCATGGCCGACACCGACCCGTTGGAGTACCGCCAGCGCAAGCACCCCGACCTGGACATCACCGAGCACGGCCTCACACTGTGGGACCTGGAGCGGGAGTTCGCGGTCGGCGGCTTCGCCGGCCAGTCGATGATGAAGCTGCGCGACATCCTGGGCGTGCTGCGCAACTCGTACTGCCGCACCACCGGCGTCGAGTTCATGCACATCCAGGACCCGAAGCAGCGCAAGTGGCTCCAGGACCGCATCGAGCGCTCCAACTCCAAGCCGGAGCGCGAGGAGCAGCTGCGGATCCTGCGCAGGCTCAACGCCGCCGAGGCGTTCGAGACGTTCCTCCAGACCAAGTACGTCGGCCAGAAGCGGTTCTCGCTGGAGGGCGGCGAGTCCGTCATCCCGCTGCTCGACGCGGTCATCGACTCGGCGGCCGAGTCGCGGCTCGACGAGGTCGTCATCGGCATGGCCCACCGCGGCCGGCTGAACGTCCTGGCGAACATCGTCGGCAAGTCGTACGCGCAGATCTTCCGCGAGTTCGAGGGCAACCTCGACCCGAAGTCGATGCACGGCTCCGGCGACGTGAAGTACCACCTGGGCGCCGAGGGCACCTTCACCGGTCTCGACGGCGAGCAGATCAAGGTGTCGCTGGCCGCGAACCCCTCGCACCTGGAGGCGGTCGACCCGGTCCTCGAAGGCATCGCGCGCGCCAAGCAGGACATCATCAACAAGGCGGGCACGGACTTCACCGTGCTGCCCGTCGCACTGCACGGCGACGCGGCCTTCGCGGGCCAGGGTGTGGTCGCCGAGACGCTCAACATGTCGCAGCTGCGCGGCTACCGCACCGGCGGCACGGTGCACGTGGTGATCAATAACCAGGTCGGCTTCACCGCCGCCCCGGAGGCGTCGCGCTCCTCGATGTACGCGACCGACGTCGCGCGCATGATCGAGGCGCCGATCATCCATGTCAACGGTGACGACCCGGAGGCGTGTGTCCGGGTGGCGCGGCTCGCGTTCGAGTTCCGCCAGACGTTCAACAAGGACGTCGTGATCGACCTCATCTGCTACCGCCGCCGCGGTCACAACGAGGGCGACAACCCGCAGTTCACCAACCCGCAGATGGTCACCCTGATCGACAAGAAGCGCTCGGTGCGCAAGCTCTACACCGAGTCGCTGATCGGTCGCGGCGACATCACGCTGGAAGAGGCCGAGCAGGCGCTCCAGGACTTCCAGGGCCAGTTGGAGAAGGTGTTCGCCGAGGTCCGCGAGGCCACGTCGCACCCGGCTCCGACCCATGTCCCGGACGCCCAGGCGGAGTTCCCGGTCGCGGTCACGACGGCCATCTCGCAGGAGGTCGTCAAGCGGATCGCCGAGTCCCAGGTCAACATCCCCGACCACATCACGGTGCACCCGCGGCTGATGCCGCAGATGCAGCGCCGTGCGGCGTCGGTGGAGGACGGCACGATCGACTGGGGCACCGGCGAGACGCTCGCCATCGGCTCGCTGCTGATGGAGGGCACCCCGGTCCGGCTGTCGGGCCAGGACACCCGCCGCGGCACGTTCGGCCAGCGCCACGCGGTGCTGGTGGACCAGGAGACCGGCGAGGACTACACCCCGCTGCTCTACCTGGGCGAGGACCAGGCCCGTTACAACGTCTACGACTCGCTGCTGAGCGAGTACGCGGCGATGGGCTTCGAGTACGGCTACTCGCTGGCCCGCCCGGAGTCGCTGGTCATGTGGGAGGCCCAGTTCGGCGACTTCGTCAACGGGGCGCAGACCGTCGTCGACGAGTTCATCTCCTCGGCGGAGCAGAAGTGGGGCCAGACCTCGGGCGTCACGCTGCTGCTGCCGCACGGCTACGAGGGCCAGGGCCCGGACCACTCGTCCGCGCGCCCCGAGCGCTTCCTCCAGATGTGCGCGCAGAACAACATGACGGTCGCGATGCCGACCCTGCCGTCGAACTACTTCCACCTGCTGCGCTGGCAGGTCCACAACCCGCACCACAAGCCGCTCGTCGTCTTCACCCCGAAGCTGCTGCTGCGGCTGAAGGCGGCGACGTCGAAGATCGAGGAGTTCACCACCGGCGGTTTCCGCCCGGTGATCGGCGACTCGATGGCCGAGGCGGGCACGATCAATCCGACGGACGTCCGCAAGGTCGTCTTCTGCGCGGGCAAGGTCTACTACGACCTGGACGCCGAGCGGCAGAAGCGCGGGCTGACGGACACGGTGGTCATCCGGCTGGAGCGGCTGTACCCGCTGCCGGGCGCGGAGCTCCAGGCGGAGATCGCGAAGTACCCGAACGCCGAGAAGTACCTGTGGGCGCAGGAGGAGCCGGCGAACCAGGGTGCGTGGCCGTTCATCGCGCTCAACCTGATCGACCACCTGGACCTGGCGGTCGGGGCCGACGTCCCGCACGAGGAGCGGCTGCGCCGTATCTCGCGGACCGCGTCCTCCTCGCCCGCTGTCGGTTCCGCGAAGCGGCACCAGGCGGAGCAGGCGCAGCTGTGCGCCGAGGTGTTCGACGCCTGACCCGAGGCAGTGACGTAGTACGTACGAGGGCCCGGCACCGCGCGGAAGCGGTGCCGGGCCCTCGTACGTGCGCGACGCGGTGTGCTCAGCCCAGATACGGCTCGAAGTCCCAGTAGGGCCGCACCCGTTGGCGTGCCGACAGCGTGTGCTGGTGCTGCGCGCCCATCGTGCGCGTCAACTTCTGGAGCGCGTCCTCCTCGACCTTGTCGGCCTCCTCGCGCTGCTGGAGCGCCCGCAGATCGGCCGCGAGCGCCGTCTGGCTGGAGAGGGTCAGCGGATGGTCGTCGCCGAGCGCGGCACGCGAGCGCCGCAGCGTCTCCCTGCTCAGCTCGGCGGCCTCCTCCAGACGGCCGGTGAGATTCCGCCCGCCCGCCGCGTTCAGCGCGCAGCCCAGCGTCCACGGGTGGTCGTCGCCGAGCAGGGTGCGCAGACCGGTCAGCGCCTGCTCGAAGAGGACGAGCGCGCCGTCCCTGTTCCCCTCGGCCTGCATGAGGAGGCCCACGTTGGACTGCATGCCGGTCGGTACGGGGTGGGCCTGGCCGACCAGGGTGCGGTAGGCGTCGTCCGCCTCGACGAGGAGGGCCTTGGCCCTGCCCAGATCGCCGTACACCCGCAGGTAGTTGGCGTAGTCGGTGACGAGCATCAGGTTGTTGTGGTGGCCCTTGCCGTTCACACGCTCGTGGCGGGCGAGCAGGTCGGCCATCATCGGACCGATGTCCTCGCCCTGGGACCCCGCCCTGCGCTTGCACAGGATGAGGTTGTGCTGCGCCCACAGCGTCTGCGGGTGCCGCTCGCCGAGGACCTGGATCTGGGTCCGCACGATCAACTCCTGGCGAGCCAGGGCGTCGTGGTAGCGGCCGAGGAGCCGCAGGTCGCGGGCGCAGGCATTGCCCGAGTGCAGTGTGTCGGAGTGCCGGGCGCGCAGGACCGCCTCGCGTTTGCGGAGCGTGTCGAGGTCGGTCTCGTATGCCTTCTCGTACTGGCCGAGGAGCCGCAGGACCACGCCCAGGTTGTGCTGGGCGTGAAGAGTGGTCCACTCGTCGGCGCCGCGAAGCTCCCGGCCGACGTCGACGACGTCCCGCTGGAGCCGGAACGACTCCGGATAGCGGCCCAGGAACCGCAGGTCGGAGCTGAGTCCGCTGTTGGCCGTCATCAGCCTGACCGGGTCGGGCTCCGACTGAGCCAGCAGCAGGTCGAGGACCGCGCTGTCCCGGTCGTACGCCTCGTGGAACCGGCCGCTCGCCCGCAGCATCACCGTGGTCTGGGCGGTCAGCTCCAGCATGTACTCGGAGTCGGGCGCGAACAGGCCGGCCCACTTCTCCCTGACCCGCCTGGCCAGGTCCATGCCCACCGTGTACTCGCCGCTGTTGTAGCAGTACTCCAGGCAGTTGAGGACGAGCTGGATCGTGCGCGGGTGGGTGCTCTCCAGCGAGCCCGAGGTTTCGAGCTGCGGCAGGATCTCGGCGTACCGGGGCCACTGCCTGCTGTCGGAGGGCTCACCGGGGTCGCTGCCGACGAGGACCTGACGGACCACGGCGCGGTGGATCTCGCGGTCGTCCCCGGCGGTGAGCCGACTGACGATGCCGTGCACGACGCGGTGCATATGGACGGACTCCTGGCGGGGGCCCCCGTCGTGGCCGGCCGACACGGACGGGCTCCGCGAATCCTTGGTGATGACGGAGTAGTTGGCGAGGGTGTCCAGCGCGCGCGGCCAGTCGGGGCTGTTGTCGGCGATCCAGCGCAGCTGCTCGGGGAGATCCGCGGGGGTCATGCCGCGGACGAGTCCGATGGGGATGCGGCCGGGTGCGAAGCAGGCGCAGAGCTTGAGGAGTTCGAGGGCGCGCGGCTCGGAATCGCGGACCCGGTTGAGGAGCATCGACCAGGAGGTGAGCGAGGAGCTGGGGTAGTTGCCCAGCTCGGAGACCTCGTCCAGGGGGTTGATCTCACCGCTGTGGACCTTGTCGAGGTATTCCGGTACGGGCATCCGCATCTCACCGAGGAGCGCCGCCGCGTGCGCCATCTGGAGCGGCAGGTCCTGGAACTCGGCGGCGACCTCGTCGGCCTCGCGCGCCGTGATGTGCGGGGCCCTGCGCATCAGATAGCCGGTCGACTCGGCACGGCGGAAGACGGGCACCTCCACGACGTCGCCCATGCTGCGCCAGCCGTGGTTGCGGGAGGTGATCAGGACATGGCCGGTGCCGCCCTGGGGCAGCATGCGGGCGGCCTCCTCCACGTCCTCCCAGCCGTCGAAGATCAGCAGCCAGCGGGTGTGCGGATCGCCGCGGCGCAGCGCGTCGCGCACGGCGCGGATCCGCTCGCCGGGCTCGGAGCCGCTGCGCAGTCCGAGCGCCGGTGCCAGCTCGCCGAACCGGTCGCGCTGGGTGCCGCGCTGGTCGGAGTTGACCCACCACACGACGTCGTAGTCCGGCATGAAGCGGTGCGCGTACTCCGCGGCGAGCTGGGTCTTGCCGATGCCCGCCATTCCCACCAGCGCGCAGACGGACGCGCCCGGCTCGACGTCGGAGAGCGATTCCTGAACCCGGTTGAGCAGTTCGTCGCGCCCGGTGAAGCGGTTGTTGCGGCGCGGCACCTCGCCCCAGACGGCGGGCGCGTCGCTGGGGTAGCGGGAGTCGGGGGGCGCCGTGTCGGCGCGCAACGTGGCCGGGTCGAGGGAGAGGCGGGCCAACAGGCGCCGCTCGGCCTCCTGTTCGCCGATGCCCCACAGGTCGACCGGTTCCAGGACGGCGGTGGCGGGCAGCAGTGAGCGGTTGGTGAGGTTGACGGCGGCGAACCGGTCGGCGTGCGCGGCGACGAAGCCGCGCAGGACGTCGTTCCACTCGCCCTCACGGCGCGGTCCGAGCTGGAAGAACCAGTCGCTGAGCACCAGCAGGACCCGGCCGCTGGCCAGCAGCAGATCGCCGAGGGCGTCCTCCAGGGGCTGTTCGCGGTCGGGGTCCCAGCGGTGCGACGTGACCCGGTGGCCGTGTGCTTCGAGCCGGCGCGCGATCCAGGTGGCCCAGGGCCGGTGATGGCCCGGGAAGGCGACCACGAAATGCTGGGACTCCTGATCGGGGCCGCCGTCCCCCGCCAGGTGCCGCTGAGCGACCATGCGCGCGTCTCCTCATCCATCCGTCGATCTGTGCCGTTCCCTGACGGCGCGTTAGATACGTTACCGAACGTCACCATCACCGGACAGGGAATCGGACAGTGCGTACGGGCTATTCGGGACCTGTCCGAGTGACGTCAGGTGCTGTTTCATCGATACGACGAAACGCGCCCCCTGCTCGGTGAGTTGGTGGCTGTCGAACAGGACGGGGAGCGCGTCGGCGACCTGTGCCCGGTACTCCTCGCGGCGGGTGCGGGCCGCCCGGCGGGCGGCCGGTGAGGCGCCGGGGCGCTCGGCGACGCGCGACCACAGGTCGGCGAGGGCGAGGTGCGCGTACGTCCCCTGGAGTACGCCGTCGAGGGGGCGCGGGTCCGCGCGCCACGCGACCCGGTGGACGGCCTCGCCGTCCGCGTGGTGCAGCGCGACGAGGTCCGCGAGGACGGCGAGTTTGCTGTGGGCGAGTTCATGGACGAGCACTTCGGCGAATCGCCGGGCGGTGTCGGGCAGCGCGGTGTGCACGGCCCACGGCGCGGCCCTGAGGGTGCCGCTGGACGCCCCTTCGGCGCCTTTGTCGACCGGTGCCATCGGGACCACGGACCGTACGAGCCGGGTGACTTCGGCGGCGCGCCACGGGTCCGCGGACTTCAGTAAGGAGACGGCGGCGCGCCAGCGGGTGAGCCAGAGGGCGCGGTCGGGCCGCCGCGTCACGTCCACCGCGGGGGCGTGTCCGGTGCCGAGGTCGTCGAGCCGGCCGGTGCTGCCCGGCAGCACGGCCAGGGACTGCCAGCCCGCCCCCGCCCCCCGGCCGTCGGGCCGCAGGAGTACGGAGCGGGCGGGGTGCCCCACGGGGGTGAGCAGCGTGCCGCGCGGGCCGGAGCGGATCCGTACGCGGGAGGCGCGGGCGTCGTGGACGCCGGTGCCGGGCAGGACGAGACGCCCGTCGGCGGTGGGCAGCACGGTGTCGAGCCGGGCTCCGGTGCGCAGGGCCGTGCCGACGGCGATCCCGCCGAGGGGGTGGAGTGCGGCGGCGAGGCCGTCCGGTCCGGGCGCGTTGAGGGCGTCCACGACCCAGCCGCCGACGGCGGGGTAGTCGAGGATCCTGCGGGCGGCGGCGGGCGCGGGTGACTCGGCGCGCGCCAGCAGGCCCCAGTCCCGGTCGAACGCGGCTCGGGCGTCCGCCGGCAGGCCGGCCCGCTCGACCCTGGCGAGGAGGGCTTTCAGCAGGACCAGCCGACGGCTGTGCAGGGCGGCCTGCAACAGGTCGATGTCGGATGTCCGCTGGCGGGTGGCGGCGAGCCGCACGAGGGCACCGGGCGGGACCGCGAGAGTCCCCGGCGACGGAGCCATTACCTCCGCTCCGCGCGGAGACTGGCCGAATCCCGCCGCCGGCCGGGCCGTTTCACTGCCCGTCTTTCCACAGATCGGTGAGCGAGTCGGGGCAGCGGAGCACGTCCTCGACGGCCGCTGTCAGCGCGGCGTCGTCCAGGCCCTGAAGGGTGCGCAGATCGACCCCGGTGAGATCGGGGAGCACAGGGCTGCCGGGAATCCCACTGACCTGCCCCGCGGATCCGGCCACACGTTGCTCCAGCACCCTCTGCTCCTCCCAGTACCCCCGATGCCCCCGACGCCCGGTGCTGAAAGTTCCGCCCGGCTCAGGGCGTGCGGCCCGCGCGGCGGGCGTGAGCCACGCCCGGTGGGCGGACGACGCTACTTTCACCACACGCCTCAGGAGGCGATGCCGTGAGGGTTGTACTTCCCGAGGGCCACGATTCGGAAACCCGTTCGCCACAGGGGGAGTTGGTGTTCCGGCCGTGCGACGTGACTTCGGGGACACACGGCGGGAGCGCATACCGGGCGCGTGGATGCATGCGCCGGTCGCGTACGCCCATGGGCGCTGAATCGCGCGCGTACGCGTGCGTGGGGCGTGTCCGCGGAGTCCCGCCCGGCCCGCGACGCCGCGGTGACCTCGATCGCCGCCGCGGCGGGCGGCGCCTCGCCGCGTCGTCGGCCGGCCACGTACGGCCGGGCCGTCGTCAACCCCGATCCGCCCGTGCGACGCACCGTACGAGCCGCCGCGGGCCCCGCCCCGCGGGCGGACGGCGCCACTTCGCGGACACTCCCCGAACCCGGTTCACCGGGACCCGCCGCTCAGTGCCCCAGCGCCGCCGCCCGCTCGCGGGTCGCCCGTGCCTCGTCCTCCGGGATCGGGGTGCCCTGTTCCGCCAGACGACGCCAATGGCGGTCCGCCGCGCGGTAGTCGGCCAGGGCCGCGAAGGGGCGTGCCATCCGCTCGTACAGTTCGCCTCGGCCGTGCAGGGCGCGGGCCGCCGTGAGCGAGGGCGGTTCGGTGATCTCGCGCAGCGCCCGCCCGTAGTCCGACTCCACCGTGGCGAGGTGCGACTCCGGATCCGGCAGGTCCAGCCGCGCGCCGGCCAGCGTCAGCCAGGAGAGGGCCCGGGTGGCCGGGTCGGCGGCGCGGCGCGCCGAGAGCTCCAGGAGGTGGCACCCCTCGTAGACGTCGGGCAGGAAGCCGCCGCCCGCGCGGTCGTCGCGGTAGCGGTCCAGCAGGGCCGTACCGAGCAGCAGATGGAGGCGCCAGCGGAGCGGGGCCTTGGACGAGACATTCCTGAGGGCCTCGCGCAGGATGCCCTCCGCGCGGTCCGGACGGCCGGTCTCGTTGAGCAGCATCTCGCCCCATTCGGCGAGGAGTTCGCACCGGACGGGGCTGTCACGCGGTTCGTTCCGCTCCGCCTGCCGGTACGCGGTCGCCGCCGCCTCCCGGTCCCCCGTCTCGCGGTGGATCCGGGCCCGCTCGCGCCGGGCGCGCAGCAGCAGCGGGGCGCTGTCCCCCGCCGCCGACTCGGCCGCGTCCGTCAGGGTGAGCAGTTCCGCGGTGTCGCGCTCGCGCGTCAGCCGCAGGGCGGCCACGAGGTCGAGGAGCGCGCCGGCGCGGCGGTGCGGGGGCGCCTCCAGGTCGTCCAACAGGGCGAGCGCGGTACGCAGTTCCGTTACGGAGGCGGTGGCGGGCTCCTCCCGTTCGGGCACCGTCCCGGCGAGGTCGAGCAGGACCCGGCCCATCCGCAGGCGACGGGCCGTCTCCGTGGCGAGGTCTCCCTCGTCGGGCAGCTCGGCCAGCCCGGCCACCGCCGCGTACAGCCACCGGGTGTCGCCGTCCTGGCGCCACAGTTCGTGCCGGACGTCCGCGCGGGCGACCGCCGTCGCCGCCTCGTGTCCGGTGAGCAGCCCCTCGGCGCGCACCAGCAGCCGGTGCGCCTCCTCGGGATCGCGGCGCGCCTCCGCCGTGTTGGCGCGGGCGAACAACACCCGCCCCAGCAGATGCCGTGCGCGCCCGTCGCCGTCGGCGGCCAGCGCCGCCTCGGCGAGCGCCTGCGCGTCGAAGAGCATCTGCCGGTCGCGCCGGTCGCGCCACAGCCCGAGCAGCCGCTCCACCTCGTCCAGCCTGCCGGGCACCGGCCGTACGGGCTGGTACCAGCGCACCACCCGCGCGGGGACCTGCGCGAACAGCTCCTCGTCGGCCTGCGGCCCGCCGTCGGGGTCCTCCGGCACCGTCGGCTGGCCCGCCTCCTGCCCCTGGAGGCGGGCGACGGCCAGCGCCGGGAAGTTGCGCATGCCCTTGCCGAAGCGCCGGGTGACGTACTCCGACAGGTATTTGAGAACCAGTTCGGCGGCGCCCCGGTCGAGCATCTCCAGCAGCAGTTCGCGTACGCCGGGCGCGAAGTCGTAGCGCGGTCCCGGCACGTCGACGGTGTCGGGCAGCCGCTCCAGCAGTCCGCCGAGGAGCACTTCGGCCAGTTGCATGGGGCCGGTGTCGGGGAGCAGCGCCTCCTGGACGAGCTGCATGACGGGCAGGTAGAGCGGTACGGCCGCCAGATGCACGGCGAGTTCGAGTGCGCCGGGCGACGCGCCGGAGCGGAAGTCGCGCAGCCGCGCCTGCGGGGTGCGCGCCCCTCCGTAGGGCCCCGACGCGGGCTGCGCCGGGTGCTGCGGCAGCACCCAGGCCGCCGCGCCGCGCATCGTACGGGTGCCGGTGCCGCCGAGCAGTTGGGCCCAGCCGCCGAGGACCCGGTCGGTCGGCAGCAGGACCGGCACCGGCAGGGCGCCGGCGGGCGGCTCCGCGCGGCCGTGCCTCTCGTCGGCGACGAACCGCATGCCGCGCCCCACGCCGGGCTCGTGCACGAGCATCCCGGGATCGGCGGGCAGCGCCGTACGGTCCCACAGGCGCGGCGGCAGCGGCTGGACGACGGCGATCTGGGAGACCTCGGCCCAGCGGTACAGCAGCCGCTGGGCGCCGCCGGACTGCCACAGCGGGCCCACGCAGTCGCTGATGACGAGGGTGAGCCGGCGGCCGGTGACGTCGCGGTGCTGGTCGGCGGGGCGCAGCCGGGTCTGGTGCGGGTCGGGTCCGGTACCGGCCATCGCGGAACCGTCCGGCCCCTGGTGCAGATAGTGCACCTGGACGTCGCGGAAGGCGCCGAGCCGTTCGCAGGCCTGCCGGAGCCGTTCCAGGGTCAGTTGCCACACGGACGCGGTCGGGGAGGCGTCCATCAGGAGCTGGATCTCCGCCTCCCGGTGCGCGGCCGGGCGGCGTACGGGACGCAGGAAGCCGTCGGCGGCGCTACGCTCGGCGGTCGCCTCCTCGTCCAGTTCCGCACCGAGGATGGGCGGGACGGGCGGGCGGTAGCCGCGCAGAGGTCGCAGCGCGCGTTGCAGGCCGAGCAGGCCGGAGAGGGCTCCGGTGGCGGGGGCCCGTATCGAGAAGGACCGGGTCGGGACGGCGTCGGCGCCGGACGGCGCGTAGAGCGAGACGGGCGCGGTGTGTTCGGCGCTGCGGGGCGGGGGTCCTGGCCGGTGCTCCGGCTCGTCGGCGGACGGCCGGACGGCGTCGTCGGACCCGGGCGGCCGGGTGGGCGGAGGTTCATGATGCTCCGGACGATCCCCTGTCCGCGGCTGCGGGGTCGTCAGACGCGCCAGCCACACGGCCTCGGCCAGCTCTCTGGCCGACACCTCGCGGCCCGCCGCGCGCAGCCGGCCGACCAGCTCCGCCAGCCCGTCGGGTCCGGGGGACGGTCCTGCGGACGAGCCGGCGGGCTGCCGTCCGAACGGTCCGTCGGACGGTCCGGAAGGGCGAGCGGCGTGCGGGCGGGGCGTGTCTCCGGTGGGCGGGTCGGGGGTGGTCATCCGCTATCACCTCGGACGGTCGAGAGGGCGGAGCAGCATCTCGGCGAGCCTGTTGCGGGTGACCTGTTCGGCGTAGGCCGCCCGCTGGGTCACGTACAGCGCGTTCAGCAGCTGGTCGGTGGCGACGACCTCGCCGGGCTCGCGCTGGAGGAACCGCTCGATCAGCTCGGCGCCCTCCTCCAGGGCCTCCTCGCCCAGATGCGCCGCGACCATCGCGGCGAGCTGTTTCTCACCGGGCGGTTTGAGGTCGAGCTGGATGCAGCGGCGCAACAGCGCAGCGGGGAAGTCCCGTTCACCGTTTGAGGTGAGGATGATGAAGGGGAAGGCGGTGCACCGTACCCGGCCGCCCGTCACGGTCGCCGGTGTCCCGTCGTCGGTGAGGACGTCGGTCGCCGGCTCGCGCTCGACGCGCCGCTCCAGCTCGCGGATCGTGAACTCGCCCTCCTCCAGGACGTTCAGGAGGTCGTTCGGCAGGTCGATGTCGCTCTTGTCGAACTCGTCGATGAGCAGCACCCGGGGCAGTCCGTCGGCCGACGGCAGCAGGGCCGTACCGAGCGGGCCGAGCCTGATGTACGACCCGATGGGCGGCTGCCGCACGGCGTCGCCGGACACCGCCCGGTCGAGCTGTACGTCCTGGAGCCGGCCGATCGCGTCGTAGTGGTAGAGGCCGTCCTGGAGGGTGGTACGGCTGACGATGGGCCAGCGCAGCACGCGGCCGAGCCGCAGTTCGTGGGCGACGGCGTGCGCGAGCGTCGACTTGCCGGTGCCGGGATTGCCGGTGACGAGCAGCGGACGCCGCAGTTGGAGCGCGGCGTTGACCGCCTCGACCTCTTCGGGGCGCGGGTGGAAGGACTCCACCAGGCGGCGTTTGACGCCCAGCCGACGGGCGTTGTCCACCTCTTCGGAGTCCGGCCCGTCCGGCGTACCGTCCGCGCCGTCGAGGCCGTCCGCGCCCGCCGCGCCGTCGGGGCTTCGCGCGGTGAACTCCCGCCAGGGGGGCGGGTCCGGTAATTGCCGCGCACCGTCGTGCGGCAGCCCCGCTCCCCGGTAGATGCGCCAGTCGCTCACAGTAGGCTCCTCATCGATGTCTGCCCGGCGTGTGCCCGGCATCCTGGACGTCCGTACCCCGCCTGGCCGTCCGTACCCCGTCCGCAGCAGGTGAGTTGGGGGCATGCGTCTGTCATAGCGGTGGGGCGTGCAGTGGTTCGTCGGGAAGCGCCGGCCTGTGTGGCGGATCGTAGATGAGGACGATGTGCCGTGCCCAGGCCGTGTCCTGATCGGCCCGGCCGTCCCGGTCGGGCCCGGCGCTGAGGTTGCGCAGAACCCGCACGCGCTCGCGCAGCGCGCTGCCGGTGGGGGCCTCGCGCACCAACTGGGCGGCCCTGCGGTAGAACTCCGCGCAGTCGTCGTGTCCGTCCTCGCCGGTGCGGCGGCACAGGACCGCGACATGGCCGGCGTGGAAGGCGCGGGTGAGGACGCGTGAGCCGCGCCCGGTGGCCGTACTCGCGCAGTACACCGGCAGGGACGCGCCCGCGATGCCCGCCGTGCTCACCGACAGCCGCGCGTACGCCGCCTCCTCGCCCTCGGGCGCGGCGGCGGCGTGCCCCCGGTCCGGCACGTCCAGACAGAGCGGTACGGCTTCCAGCGGCCCGCGGTCGGTGGCGCGTCTGCCGCGGTTCCACTCCGGGGTCACGCCGTCGCGCCGGCGCAACTGGTCGCGCAGGGCGACGACTCGGCGCCGTCCGATCGGGAGCGTGTGCACGCTGGGCGGTTCGTCGGCGCGCGGCAGCCGGGAGCGCCATTCGTCGACGGGCTCGTCGAAGAGGGCGCGGGGCAGCAGGAAGTCGACCGCCGCGACGTAACTCCCGGCGTCGGCGCGGGCCAGCGCCTCGCTCAGACCCTGGCGTACGGCGGCCTCCAGTCCGTCGCGCGGGACGCCCTCCTCGTCGTACCGGACGGTGGTCGTGCCGCCGTCGGGGTCCAGCAGCTGCACGCGCCAGGGGTGGGTGCCGTATATCTCGGGCTCGATGACGACGAGGACGTCGTCATGGGCGGCCTCAAGTCCCCGGCCCACGACCGCGCCGTCGTCATCGTCGTCGCGGTCGCCGCCGGCGAGGATCTCCAGGGTCTCCTCACGGATCACCTCGTTCTCCAACGCGTCGGCGGCCTTGTGGACCCAGTCACGGAGCTTCTGGGCGCCGGGGCTGTCGCGCCGTGCGCGCAGGGTCAGATAGACCATCGCCGCGTACAGGACCACGCCTTCCTGTTCGAGGTCCTGCCCCGCCTGAGCGCTTTCGGTGCCCTCGCGCGGGTCGTGGAGCAGCCCCGCGCCCTCACGCCAGGTGCGCGGGTCGTTGGACTCGATGCGCTGCGTGCTGCGCAGCATCCGGCGGCTCGCGCCGTTCACGAGATGCAGCACCTCGCCGGGCCCCGAGGGCGCCTCGACGTCGGCGAACAGCCCGTACAGCTGGGTGCGCGACTGCGGCGTGAAGCTGTGCGGCCGGCCCTGGGCCAGCGCGAGGCGGTTGTGGAGGCGCGGCCAGCAGTCACCGCGGCCCTCGAACCGCCGCAGATGGTGCCGGTCGTGGGCGCCGACGACCTCCGCCCACGGGGAGCCGGCCACCTCGTCGCCGAGGGTGCGCAGCACGGTGATGGACTCGGCGCGGCCGAGGGTGGCGTCGCCCTGTTTCTTGCCCTTGATGACACCGACGACCGATCCGTACCGGGTGTCGACGACGGGGCCGCCCGAACAACCGGGCAGCACCAGGGCGCTCTTGAGCCACAACGCCTTGCCCTGGCGTCCGCCGGTCGCGATCGCCGTCGTGGAGACGAACTCCTCGGCGCCGTGCGCCCCCAGTGTCGCCGCCCAGCCGAACAGCGCGACCTCGGCGGGTGTGGCAGCCGAACGGTCGCTGAGCCAGAGGCAGTCGGCGAAGTCGGCGCCCGGCACCCGCACGAGCGCGAGGTCGTGACCGGCCAGGACGTGGGCGATCTCGCCGTCCAGCCGCTCCTCGTCGTAGGTGGTGACCGTGACTGGGCCCCCTGGCTCCCGCTCCATCGCACCCACCCTCTTGTCCACGACATGTGCGCAGGTCACGACCCATTCGGGGGCGACGAAGAAGCCGCTTCCCCAGAAATCGGCACTGCCTGCGTCATACCCGTCGGCGGCTGGGCCGATGCGGACGACTCCCCGGCTCACGGGGTCTTCGAGGGAGCTCATGCGTCAACACATGGGGAGTACGAGGGCGTTGGCAGGGCGCGTCGTCGTCCTTCGCCCCGCGATCCGCAGACGGCCTGAGCGTCTTTCATCCGCACCCCGTTCCCCCGAAGTTGAGGCAAGTGGGACGAGGCTAGCCGGATGATCCCGAAGTGGGGAGTGGTTCCGGTCCCGGCGTGCC